>JAFYEU010000015.1 GCA_017544105.1 Bacteroidales bacterium | reverse complement strand
TTCCCGCTACTTTGTGGGACTAATCATGGAGATCTTCGGGGTGGTGGTGCTCGACTGTCTCGGCCTCTGGCTCATTGCCCGCATCGGCTTCAACTATGCGTTGGGCATCGCCTTCATCGCCGGCCTGCTGAACATCATCCCGTATGTGGGACCGTTAATTGGCGAGGCCATCGGCGTGGTGCTCTGCCTCATCCTGAAATATGGTGCTGGCGTCGGGTTGAACGTGAACATCTGGATTTTCGCTCTCATTGTGCTGGCCATTATGCTATCTGTCCAGCTGATAGACAATTTCATCTATCAGCCGCTCATCTACTCCACCAGCATCAAAGCACATCCGTTGGAGATCTTCATCGTGTTGCTGATTGCCGGACATGTCGGAGGCATTGTGGGCATGCTCATCGCCATACCCACCTACACCGTCATCCGCGTTATCGCAAGCCGCTTCTTCTACGACTACAAGGTGGTGAGACGGCTGATTCCAGATGTAGAACAGGAAAATACCGATGCATTGGTATGAGGCGATGATGAGACATATTCGATTGCTGACGACTCTATTCCTGACATGCTTGTTGGCGTGCTCATGCTCCCGACAAGAATTGGAGCCTTGCGACGACTATAGGCAGGCGATGCGCGACTTTGTCGTGCGTATCAGCATGACCGCCAAGGCCCAGAACCCTGCATTCATCGTCATCCCACAAAACGGCATCGAGTTAATCACCACAGGTGCTAGCGCACAAGATGAATTAGCCGTTGATTACTTGTCTGCCATCGACGGACACGGGCAAGAGGATCTCTTCTATGGCTATACTCGCGACGACCAACCGACTCCCCAAGACGAGACTGCCCGTCTGCTCACCTATCTCCGCCGCTCGCACTCGACAGGCAAGACTATTTTGATCACCGATTATTGCAATCATCCGGAGTACCTTGCCAACGCCATAGCCCATTGCCAAGCGGAAGGATTTGTCTCTTTCACCTCTCCCTGCCGTGAACTGGATGTGATCCCTGCCATGAGTCCTTTGGGAGAAAATGCGAGAGACATATCACAACTATGTGACATACAAAACTTTCTATACATCATCAACCCTGAAAGGTATCATAGTCGCGCCGACTTCATACATGCTGTCTCGGCCACCAATTACGATTTGATCATCATGGATCTGTTTTTTAACGATGGATATTCCTTCACCGCAGAAGAGATAGAACATTTGAAGCAGAAGGCGAATGGTGGCCACCGGCTGGTCATCTGCTACATGTCCATCGGAGAAGCCGAAGATTACCGTTATTATTGGCAGACGGAGTGGAACCACCACAGACCCGTATGGCTGGCCAAGCGCAACCCCCACTGGGATGGCAACTACAAAGTGCGGTATTGGTATTCTGAGTGGCAGGACCTCATTTGCGGTTCCGAAGACAGCTATCTGAACCGCATTCTCAACGCTGGCTTCGATGGTGTCTATCTGGACATTATAGATGCCTTTGAATATTTTGAATAGCGATAGGGAAAACAAAAAAATCCTATCTTCGCGCCATATTTCATATAGCAGGATGTATCACCCTGCTATTTTTCTAATACAATGACTATAAAAAACTTATACTATGGCATGGATTAAAACCAACAATCTGAAAGGCGATCTTTTTGGCGGCATCACCGCCGGCATTGTAGCCTTGCCACTGGCTTTGGCATTCGGCATACAGGCGTTTGGAGGCATTGACGATCCCTCCGCGAGCTCCATGGGCGCCTTGGCAGGCCTTATCGGCGCCACCTTCCTTGGCTTCTTCGCCTCTCTTTTTGGTGGAACACACTCACAGATCAGCGGGCCTACCGGTCCTATGACTGTCATCACGGCCTCCTTGCTCAGCGGCGTCTGGGCTGCCCAGCACTCCATGAGCGCCGTTCTCATCAGCATGTCGCTGGCAGGACTCTTCTGCGGCCTATTTCAGATTCTGTTCGGCATCCTCAAGATCGGAAAATATGTGCGCTACATCCCCTACCCCGTCCTCTCCGGCTTCATGAGCGGCATTGGCGTGATCATCATCATCCAGCAACTCTACCCGCTCATCGGCTGTAAATCACCCGTCTTGGTCTTTGATATGATCAAACAGCTTCCGGAGCGACTGGCAGGAGGTGTCTCCCTGACCGCGTTGCTACTTGGCTTGGGGACCATCGCCATCATCTACCTTTTCCCCTTGATCACCAAGAAGGTGCCCTCCACCTTGGTCGCCCTGCTGGTGATGACCATCATCTCTTTGTTTCTCAACATGGATGAGAAATTGCTCATTGGACAGATTCCTTCCGGCTTCCCGATGCCGGCATTTGCCAAAGAGGGCCTTGACTTGACCTGCCTCAACTGGGGAGCCATTCTGAAAGCCTCGGTCATTCCGGGTCTCACCTTGGCGGGCTTGGGCAGTATTGATACGTTACTCACCTCGGTGGTGGCCGACAACATCACCAAGACCCATCATAACAGCAACCGGGAGCTTGTCGGACAGGGTATCGGCAATATGATCAGCGGCTTGTTCTGCGGCATCAGCGGTGCCGGTGCCACCATGCGTACCGTGGTGAATGTCAAGAGCGGCGGTCGCACCCAAATCAGCGGCATGGTGCATTCCTTGCTCCTGCTCGCAGTATTGCTCGGACTGGGCAGCCTGGTTCGTTACGTACCCCTCTCCGTGTTGGCTGGCATCCTGATCACGGTGGGCTGGGGTATCATCGACTTCAAAGGCTTCAAAGACCTGCTCAAGATCCCGCGCGCTGACGCCGTGGTGCTCATCATCGTCTTCCTGCTCACCGTCTTTGTGGATCTGCTCACCGCCGTTGGCATCGGCATGGTAATCGCCTGCGTGCTCTTCATGAAGCGAGCCAGCGACTTGGTGGAGGGCGGCTACAGCTCTTCCGAGATGACCAACTTCGACAAAGAAAGCCCTTGGCAGGACGAAGGCGGCATGCCCGACAAGGTGCAGCACAAGATTTACATCCAGCGTCTCAACGGTCCCATCTTCTTCGGCACCATCACCAAATTCCAGCAGGTGATGAACGACGTGCCGGAAGATGCCCGCATCGTCATCATCCGCATGCGTCTGGTCAGCTTCATGGACCAGTCGGGACTATATGCGATGGAGACCGCCATCAAGGAGCTGCAGGAACGCGGGGTGCTGGTCTTGATGACCATCATCCAGCCGCAGCCCATGTATATGCTCAAGACGATGAATGTGATCCCGGCACTGGTTCCGGAAGAGCATACCTTCCCCACCTTTGAGGACTGCACCGCCTACCTGAAGAAAGAAATCGAATAACGGCGTCTTCTGCAAATTTTTATTACCTTTGCGTTTTCAATTTACACCCTTATGAAAAGAAAAATCAACCTTTTATGCATCGCATTGATGATGCTTGTCATGGGTGCCCGCGCCGACGAGGGCATGTGGCTCCCCTATTCCATCAATGGAAAGAGTCTGGCAGAGATGCAGCGTCTGGGCTGCAAGCTCACTTCCGACCAGATCTTCAGCTTCAACCAACCCAGCCTCAAAGACGCCATCGTGCAGTTTGGCGGCGGCTGCACGGGAGAGCTGATCTCCCCGGAAGGACTGCTACTCACCAACCACCACTGTGGACTTTCGCAAGTACAATCCCACTCTTCGGTGGAACACGACTACCTGCAAGAGGGCTTCTGGGCCCGCAGCAAAGACCAGGAACTCCCCAACGAGGGTCTCACTGTCCTTTTCCTGAACTACATTGAGGATGTCACCGAGCTCATCCTGAAAGGGGTCACCGACAACATGTCTGAAGAGGAGCGTGCCAATCTGATCAATAAAAACGGCAAACGTCTCGCTGAGGAGCGCAAGGGCAAGCGCGATGTGACGGTGGAGATTGTCCCCTTCTATCATGGCAACCAGTATATCCTGTTTGTCTATGACGAATACCGGGATGTCCGCCTGGTGGCTTGTCCGCCTTGGGGTATCGGCAAATACGGTGCCGACACGGACAACTGGACCTGGCCGCGCCACAAGGGCGACTTCTGCATCTTCCGCGTCTATACCGCCCCCGACGGCTCTCCCGCCAAATACAGCAAAGACAACGTGCCGATGAAGTCCAAGCACTTCCTGCCCATCTCGCTGAAGGGTGTTCAGCCGGGTGACTATGCCATGATTTTGGGTTATCCGGGCTCCACAGACCGCTACTCTTACTCTGGCGCTGTGAAGAACATCATCGAGCAGGAGGGCCCTGCCATCGTGGACTGCCGCACGACCAAACTTAACCAATACCGCAAGCACATGGATGCCGACCCCGCCGTCTTCATCCAGTATGCCTCCAAGCAAGCCAGCGTGAGCAATTATTGGAAGTACTACATCGGCCAAGTGAAACAGCTGCAACGCAACAAAGTGGTAGAGAAACGCTTGGCTCAAGAGCAGGAGTTCAAGAAATGGATGAATGAAGACAAAGACCGACAGGCCAAATATAAAGGTATCTTTGAGGAATTTGACCAGTATTGGAATCATCAGAACAAGTACACCAAAGCGTTGATATATCACCGCGAGGCAGGCTTGACAGGCAGCGAGGCGGTCTATTTTGCCCTCCGTTTCAGACAACTGAACAACATTATCGAAAACAAAACCGCTACTCCAGATGTCATCAAGGAACGCGCCAAAGGCATGAAGAAATCTGTTCAGGACTTCTTCAAAGACTACAACAAAGCCCTGGATCGCGACGTGACCATCGCGTTGCTGAACCTTTTCTATCAAGATGTGAACGCAGACCAACTTCCTTCCATCATCAAAAAGGTGGGTGACAAGAGCCATGGCGACTTTACAGCTTTCGTTGACAAGGCCTTTGCCAAATCCATTTTTGTGGATCAAGACAAGATGAATGCTTGGCTGGAAAACCCCAAGTCATTGGCTAAAGACCCTGTCTTCGCCTTGATGTATAACATTCTGTCTTCCTACTGGGATCTGGGAGAACAGGCTGAACAAGTAAGCAGCAGTCGTGCTGACCGCCTCTACATGCAAGGCCTGATGGAGATGCAAAAAGATCGCAACTTCTATCCAGATGCCAACTTCACGATGCGACTCACCTACGGAAGTGTGCAAGACTGCAAACCCGCCAACGCCGTGACCTACGACTACATCACCACCTTGGACGGTGTGATGGAAAAATACAAACCCGGTGACTGGGAGTTCGACGTGCCGAAAGACCTTATCAAGCTGTGGGAAAACCACGACTACGGCCGTTATGCGGACAAGAACGGAGACTTGGTGGTCAACTTTATCACCACCAATGACATCACCGGCGGTAACTCCGGCAGCCCGGTACTGGACGGCGAGGGCAACCTCATCGGCCTGGCCTTCGATGGCAACTGGGAAGCCATGAGCGGCGATATTGCCTTTGAAAACCAAGTGCAACGCACCATCTGCATGGACGTGCGCTATCTGCTCTTCATCATCGACAAGATGGCCAACGCCCAAAATCTGATGCAGGAACTCAAGATTATACAATAGGCTTGTCAACTATACAACCCAAAAAGCGCACCTTGTGAGGAGGTGCGCTTTTTTATTTGTCTTATCGGAATACTTTAGTTAAGGCTTACTCTGGGATCCAGCCAACCATAGATGATGTCGCAGACAATGTTGATGATGATCAGGACGATGGAGACATAGAGCAGCGATCCCATCACCACGGGGAAGTCATACTTGTCGAGGGCATCCACGATAACCACACCCATACCTTTCCAGTCGAAGATATACTCCACGAAGACAGCACCGGCCAACAGTCCGGCCAGCCACCCTGAGATGGCCGTGATGACAGGGTTGAGGGCATTTTTCAAAGAATGCTTGATGATGATCGTTTTCTTGGAAAGGCCCTTTGCCTTTGCGGTCCGGATATAGTCTTGTGACAGCACATCCAGCAGGGAGTTCTTGGTCAGCTCCACCACCACTGCTAGCGGACGGATGCCGAGCGTGACGGCGGGCAATATCAGGTTTTTCAAATCCAAGAACTGTCCGGTGCCATAATCATCTACTGTATAGAGACTTCCGAACATGCTTAATCCTGTGTAGTCCGCCAGCAGATAGGCGAATATCCACGCAAACAGGATGGCAGCAAAGAAGGAGGGCACCGACATGCCCAGGACGGAAAAGACCAGCGCCACATGATCAAACCAAGTGTCTTTGAACAAGGCACATAGGATACCTATTACGATACCCACGATCAGCGCGAAGAAGATGGACACCAGCGCCAACAACACGGTCTTTGGGAAGGCTTCCCCGATGATGGAGGCTACCGGGCGCTTGCTCTGATAGGAGCGCCGCAGATAGGGTGCCTTCAACACCACTGCCGATTTCGCCATCGGCAAAATCTTAACATAATGGTAATCGTTGTCATCCAAGTAGAAAAAAGACTCTTGGTCTTGAGTCTTGTACCAGGAAAGAGGCGAGACATCGTTCAGGTAAGCCAGATATTGCACGCCGACGGGCAGGTCAAGGCCCATCTCCTTGCGGATCGCCTCCTCGGTTTGCAGGTCGCTGCGCTGGCCCATCATCATGCGGGCGGGATCGGAGGGCAGCACGGTGAACAGAAAGAACACCAACGTCACCACACCGAGCATCAGCAGGAGGCCATACAATATCTTCTTGACAATATATCTCAGCATAAAAGCCTTTTCCTATAATTCCACTACGACAGCATGCCGTGCCTTCTTGCAAACAGAAGAGGGTAGCGTAATACGATACGTGTTATCGGCCAGTTTCTTGACAGTGGCCTTTTCTGAAAACCCTTTCACCACCGCTTTGCCTGTCTTAGCCACAAAGGGCTTGTCACTGGTCAGGGTATAGTTGGCTGTCAAAGCGCCGTGGTCGGAGCAGAGAATGATGGCAAACTTTTTCCCTTGTTTGGTCTGGGTAAGCCTGATATCCTGACAGCTATAGGGATAACAGGGACGGGTGTTATAGATGGCATCCCCGTTGACTCGCATCCAGGCTCCGATTTCGCGCATTCGTGCAAGGGCCGTATCCGGCAAAGTGCCATCGGGAGCAGGTCCCACATTCAACAGGAAATTACCACCTTTCGCCACGATGTCCACCAGCAGATGGATCAGCTTGTTCGTACTCTTGTATTGGTCGGTGGCCACATAGGACCAGGAGTCGCCCATCGACATGCAGGTCTCCCACGGATACGGCAGCAATGTGTCGGGCACCATCTGTTCCGGAGTGCGGTAGTTCTCATATCTGCCATGCACGGTACGGTCCACCACAATCAGGTCAGGATTGTTGCGACGCGCCTTGGTGATGATCTTCTCCATGTTGATATCCTGGATCCAACCTTGGCATCCCAGCCAGTCGCGCACCTCCTCGTCCACACTCCAAGCGGGGCGCACCCAACCGCCATCCAGCCACAACAGGTCGATGTCGCCATAGTTATGCATCAGCTCCTGGATCTGACGATCAGTGAAATCACAGAACTTCTGCCAGCGCTCCGGATAGGTCTCGGGATTATAGTTGACATTCCTGTCTGGCGTGGCCCACTCGGGTGCCCAATAATCCTCGTTATGCCAGTCCGCCTTAGAGAAGTAAAGACCCGTCCACAACCCCTTGGCGCGGAAAGCGTCCACAACAGCCCGGGTGACATCCGCCTTGGCATTTTTGGAGAAGGGACAGGAGGGATCCGTGGTGGAATAGGTGGTCTCCTTGGTGTCAAACAGGCAGAAGCCATCATGGTGTTTGGTGGTGAAGACAAAGTACTTCATGCCGGCATCCTTGGCGGCAGCAGCCCACTCGTCTGGGTTGAAACGAGTAGGGTTAAACGTCTTGTTCAGCGCCTGATAGCGGGCTTTATACTCCGTGTAGGGCTCCCCTTTCCGGTCTATCCAGGGCTCATTACAGATGGACCAAGACTCCACAATGCCCCATTGGGCATAGATGCCCCAGTGCATCATAAAGCCGAATTTCAAGTCTTGCCATTCACTGATTCGGTTCAAGATGACCGGATCCGTTTCAAACTGTTGTTCCTTGGATTGCGCATAGCCGCTTTGAAGCAACAGGAAACACAACAAAACAGAAAGAAGAATGGAAAGTTTATTCATAGCATAGGATGTTTTATCGGATAGACAATCGACTTTTCATATCGGTGGCGGGATAATATTCAAAGGCTCCAATATCGGGGACCCCGTTGCGCAGACGTCCAAGCAAGTCGGTGGTGATACCCAGACCCGTCATGCCGGCATCTATGGCTGGAGAATCTTCTTTCAGATTATAATCCTGCTCATAATTGTTGACGAACTTCGGATCTTTATTCAGACATTGAACAAAATGACTGTCAAACTCGTTCTTCCGGACAATGCAGTTTTGGAAAGAATAGTTCACGGCAGCACCCTGGATCGTGGAGGT
>JAFYEU010000100.1 GCA_017544105.1 Bacteroidales bacterium | reverse complement strand
TGGTTCTCCCCGATGATTGACTGTCCGAAGACCATCCATGTGGAGGTGTTACCGCCGGCCACCGCGAATGATGACACTCAAGAGATATGCCAGGAAGGCTCCTTCTCTATCAACCCGACCTTCAACGATGACATTGACCCCCGTCTGCTCTCCGACAATTTCGGTATCAGCATCTCCTTGGTCGGTCAGCCGGCGCACGGCGAGGCCCTCCTGGGCGGCTCCGTGATCACCTACACGGGCGCAACAGGCTACAGCGGCACAGACACGGTGTGGTATGCCATCAAAACGCGGAATGCTTTCCCCGACACGGCGACGATCATCGTCACCATTAACCCTGCCTATACGACCATCCTTCACGATACGGTCTGTGAGGGACAGGGCTACGACAAGAATGGCTTCTTCGTGTCCCCCGCGGCCACCCAAGAGGTGACCCTGTTGCATCAGACCCAGCAGCTGACCAGCATTCACGGTTGCGACAGCATCGTGGAGTTATATCTTTCCATACAGCCTATCTATGCCTCCATTGCGCCGCTCACGGATATTCCTTTCTGTGACAATAACGCAACGGACCTGGTGGCGCATAGTTCCCTGCCAAACTTCCTCTGGAGCACGGGAGAGACCGATTCTATCATCCACGTGGAAAATGCGGGTCTTTACACGGTGACGGTCTCCGGCTATGGCTGTCAGAAAGAGGCCGCCTTCAAGATTGATTATTGCGAGTACCCGTTGCGACTGCCCAATGCCATCACGCCCAGCAACGAGGATGGCTTGAACGACTATTTCTACATTCCGGAAATCATGGCGGGTGACTGGCAGACCTTCGAGATTGCCATTTATGACCGCTGGGGCGAGCAGGTCTATGTCTCCTCCAACAAAGGCTTCCATTGGGATGGCCGGGTGCGCGACAAGCTGCCCGTGAATGCCGTCTATACGTGGATTATCCACTGCACGAACGCTGCCGGCAAGCCGATGGTCTATCGGGGCGAGTTGGTGGTGTTATAGCCATTAGCTGTTAGCCATTGGCCATTAGCTATTAGCTGTCAAGGTTCAAAGTCAAAGTTCAAGGTTTATAGTCAGGGCTCCATCGCCTAACATTTCCCATATTCTTTGCATATGTCTGTCAGCGGGCATTCCCCGCATTTGGGCTTGCGTGCGGTGCAGATGTACCGGCCGTGCAGCAGTAGCCAGTGGTGTGCCTTGGAGATGAACTCCTTCGGGAAGTGTGCCACCAGTTGTTTCTCGACGGCCTCCGGGGTGGGGGCGTTCTTGACGAGTCCGAGGCGTGTCGCCACGCGGAAGACATGCGTGTCGACGGGCATGGCCGCTTGGTTGAAGGCGAAAGCCAGCACCACATTGGCGGTCTTGCGCCCCACGCCGGCCAGCTGCGTCAGCTCCTCCATGGTGGCGGGCACCTCCCCGCCAAAACGCTCCACCAGCGTGCGGCTCATCTTGGCCAGATGGTCCGCCTTGCTGTTCGGATAGGAGACCGAGGAGATGTAGGGGAGCAGGTCGCTTGCCTCGGCCTGGGCCATCGCGGCTGGGGTAGGGTAGGCGGCAAACAACGCCGGCGTCACCATGTTGACCCGCTTGTCGGTGCACTGTGCCGCCAGCATCGTGGCTACCAACAGCTGGTAAGCATTCTCAAAATGCAACTCCGAAGCCACATCTGGCTGATGCTCTTCAAAATAGGAGACGATGAACCGGTATTTGTCTGGTAAGGTCATAAGCGATGCCTGGATTTGGTGAATGAAGGCGCAAAGGTACATTAATTTCCAATATCCGCCAACTCCAGAAATCGGTGCGCCGATCCCTTCGGCCATCATCCCTCTCCCTCCCGCACTTTCCTTTCTCGGGTGCTTTTTTTATGTCTTTTTGTGCTATTTTTTGTGTTGAAAAAATCAAAAAAAATACTATATTTGCACGTTTTTTTAAGAAAAATAATGTAACTGAAAATGAGTGAGATAGAAAACCAAAAACCTGTGGAAGAAACCTATAGTGCCAGTAATATCCAGGTGCTCGAAGGACTCGAGGCTGTCCGCAAGCGTCCCGCCATGTATATCGGCGACGTCAGCAAGCGCGGTCTGCACCACTTGGTGAGTGAGGTGGTGGACAATTCCATCGATGAAGCACTGGCTGGATACTGTAATAATATTGAAGTCACGATACTGGAAGATAATTCCATCACGGTGCTGGATAACGGCCGTGGTATCCCGACTGACATGCATGAGAAGGAACACCGCTCCGCCTTGGAGGTGGTGATGACAGTTTTGCATGCCGGCGGTAAGTTCAACAAAGACTCCTACAAGGTCTCCGGCGGTTTGCACGGCGTCGGCGTGTCCTGCGTCAACGCCCTCTCCAAACACCTCACCGCAGAGGTGTTCCGCGACGGCAAGCATTTTATGCAGGAGTATGCTTACGGCAAACCGCTCTATCCGGTCAAAGTGGTCGGCGAGAGCGACTACCGAGGCACCAAGGTGACCTTCACCCCCGACGACACTATCTTCTACGAGACGGTCTATGATTATCATGTGCTTTCCGACCGCTTGAAGGAGCTGGCCTATCTGAATAAAGGTATTACGCTGACCATTAAGGATATGCGTACTCTTGACGAGCAGGGTAATCCCCTCCAGCAGGTGTATCACTCCGAGAATGGTCTGCGCGACTACATCGCCTACTTGGACGAGGGTAAGACGAAGATCACCTCCAAGCCCATCTATATTGAGGGCGAAAAGCAGGGTGTGCCCGTGGAGGTTGCCATGCAGTACAACAACTCTTTCAATGAGGTGATTCATTCATACGTCAACAACATCAACACGATAGAGGGTGGTACGCACCTGGCCGGTTTCCGTCGTGCCCTGACGCGTACACTGAAGAAATATGCCGACGACAACAAGATGCTCGACAAGCTGGCCAAGGACAAGATCGAGATCTCCGGTGAGGACTTCCGCGAGGGCATCACCGCCATCATCTCCGTCAAGGTCGCTGAACCGCAGTTCGAGGGTCAGACGAAGACCAAACTGGGCAATAACGAGGTCGCCGGTATCGTCGACCAGATGGTGGGTGAGATGTTGACGAACTATCTGGAGGAGAATCCGAAAGATGCCAAGGAGATCGTCAACAAGGTGGTGCTGGCGGCGCAAGCTCGTCATGCCGCCCGCAAGGCCCGCGAGAATGTGCAGCGCAAGACTGCCTTCGGCGGCTCCGGTCTGCCGGGTAAGCTCTCTGACTGCTCTTCCAAGGATGCTACCAAGTGTGAGCTCTTCCTCGTCGAGGGTGACTCCGCAGGCGGCACGGCCAAGCAGGGCCGCGATGCCCACTTCCAGGCTATCCTCCCCCTGCGTGGTAAGATCCTCAACGTGGAGAAAGCCATGCAACACCGCATCTTCGAGAGCGAAGAGATCAAGAATATCTACACCGCCCTCGGCGTGACCATCGGCACGGAGGAGGACAGCAAAGCCCTCAACATCTCCAAGCTGCGTTATCACAAGGTCATCATCATGACCGATGCCGATGTGGATGGTAGCCATATCGCCGCCCTGATCCTGACCTTCTTCTTCCGCTATATGCGCGAGTTGATTGAACAAGGACATGTCTATATCGCCACTCCGCCGTTGTACCTCGTCAAGAAGGGCAAAGACCAGAAATATGCCTGGTCGGAAGAACAACGCCTGGAGCTGGTGGCTGCCGCCTCCAAGAACGGCAATGAGAGCGGTGTCACTGTGCAACGCTACAAAGGTCTTGGTGAGATGAACGAGGAACAGCTCTGGTCCACGACCATGGATCCTCAGTTCCGGACTCTCCGCCAGATCACCATCGAGAACGCCGCCGAGGCCGACCGCGTTTTCTCTATGCTGATGGGCGATGAGGTGCCCCCGCGCCGCGAATTCATCGAGCAGAATGCCACCTACGCCAATATCGACGCTTAATAGGGAATGCAAACAAAAAACAATACACTATTATGGACCAGAAACCCGAAACCAACCCCGTAGAGGAACCTCAGACCACTCCTGAGACTGTCGAGATGCCCGCTGCCGAGACGGTCGAGTCGCCCCAAGCCGAATTGGAGACCCCGCCTGCCACCGACGAGCAGAATATCAAGGATGTCATGATATCCTTGAAGAACGTCAACATCTCCCATAAGAAAATCCGTATCTTGACAGACATCTCCTTCACCATCCGTCAAGGGGAGTTCGTCTATCTGATCGGCAAGACGGGCTGCGGGAAGTCTTCCATCCTCAAAACGCTCATCGCCGAGCTCAAGCCGGAAGGTACTGAAGCTACCATGCTGGGTTATGATCTTCTCAAGCTGAAGAATCGTCAGATCCCAGAACTGCGTAAGAAAATCGGCATGGTTTTCCAAGATTATCAATTGTTGAGTGACAAGACCGTCTTGGAGAACCTGATGTTTGTCTTGCGCGCCACCCAGTGGAAGAACAAACAGGCTATGCAGGACCGTTGCGAGGAGGTGCTGGAGATCGTGGGACTGGCCACGAAAGACTTCAAGCTCCCGTCGCAACTCTCCGGAGGCGAACAGCAAAGAGTCTGCATCGCCCGTGCACTGCTCAATAACCCGGACCTCCTGTTGGCAGACGAGCCTACGGGCAATCTGGATCCTATCACCGCAGAAGAGATATTCCAAGTCTTTAACAATATCAACAAGTCGGGTACCACGATTCTGATGGCAACGCATAACTTTCCGATGATTAACAAGTTCCCATCGAGAACCATCTTGATTGAAGATGGCAAGCTGATGGATTCCGGTTTGTGATGCTCTCCATCCTGATTCCTTCGTATAATGTAGATTTGACAGCGTTGGTCACCCAACTGCTGGAGCAGGCCCGCGCACTGGCCCTTCCTTTTGAAATCATCGTGATGGATGATGCCTCTCCGGACATGGCTGTGCGGGAACGCAACCAGCGGCTGCAGGACGCTCCCGAGGTCTTGTACCTCCAACAGCAGTCCAACAATGGCCGTGCCAAGTTGCGGAACAAGTTGGTGCAGCAGGCCCGTTTCCCGTATCTGGTCTTGATGGATTGTGATGCCGGAATCGTGGACAGCAGCTACCTCTCCCGTTATGGGCAATATGTCCAGGATCATCCGGAGCTTCCCTCCCGATTTGTTATTGCCGGCGGCTTGATGTACCGGAGCGACAAACCTGCTAAGGAGCGACTCCTTCGATGGAAGTACGGGATGCGAAGAGAGGTGCGGCCTGCCGTGGAACGCAATAAACACCCCTATCGATCCTTTACACCATTCAACATCTTCACTACTCGGGAGACCTTTGTCGATAACGGCTTCGATGAGTCGCTCACCACGTATGGCTATGAAGACACCCTCTGGGGCTACCAGCTCAAGCAGCAGGAGATCCCCCTGGTGCATATCGACAACCCGCTCTTTCATGACGGTTTGGATACCAATGAGACTTTTCTGCGGAAGACCCGGGAGGCAATCGAGAACCTCTATCGCCTGATGCAGGAAGAGCGCCTGCCCAAGGAGTTCGAAGCCGACAGCCGCCTGCTACGGGCCTATCGCAATTTTGAACGGAAAGGCTCCTTGCCGATATGCAGTTGGTATTATCAAACCTCCCACAAGCTGATGGAGGCTTCCCTGAAACAGGCCCCTTCGCTCCGGGTGATGGATTCCTATAAACTCTTTTATCTTGCCTATCTGTCTCGTAAATAGTGTTTTCTGATTAAACAGGTGATTATGGTCTTTAAAAATGTCTTTACCGAAAATGCAGCCTTGCGCTATGTGAATGATCGTCTCCTTGTGACCTCTGCTTTGGGACGTTCGTGGTTGATGAACACGCCCTTTATGACGGACGAGCATATGTTGCAAGACGAACTGGACAGGGTAGGGCGCATGGTGGCCCTTTGTCAGGACGAGGCCCATCGGGCATCATTCCGGAATATCCATGAGCAGTTTTGCCAGCTGAATGACATACGTCCCACCGTCTCTCTGATGAATGGCGATGTGGTCTTTGATGACATCCAGTTCTTTGAGGTCAAGAAGACCGCCATCATTGCACGGAATGTGGCGCGTATCATGCAAGATATGGCCTGTCAGGACTACACGATGCAGGAGATGACGCCACTGGTGGAGATCCTGGATCCGGAACACACCAACATAGCCCACTTTTATGTCTATTCGGCATATAGTGACCGGTTGGCAGAGCTGAGGGAGCAGATGCGTGGTTGTGAGGATGCAGAACAGAAAGAGCAGTTGCGCTTTCAGGCAGAGCAGCAGGAGGATCTGGTGCGTGCTGAGCTGACCCGGAAGGTGGCGCCCTTTCAGGAGGCGCTGATGGGCAATCTGGAGACCTTGGCTCGGCTGGATGTGGTTGTGGCGAAGGCGCTGCTGGCCATCGAATGGCATGCCTGTCAGCCGGTGATTGCCGACGCGACCTCCTATTGTCAGTTGCGCAACCCCGAGGTGGACGAGATCCTGCAGGGCCAGGGGAAGCGGTTTCAGCCGTTGGACCTCTCCTATGGCCGGGAGACGGTGCTGGTGACGGGAGCCAATATGGCGGGCAAGTCGGTGTTGCTCAAGACGCTCTCGATGGCGCAATATCTCATGCAGTTCGGCTTCTTCATCCCTGCCGAGCAGGCATCGGTGGCGCTCGTGGATGAGGTGATCAGTAGCATTGGCGACAATCAATCAGAGCATAGCGGCTTGTCTTCCTTCGCCGTCGAGATCCTGACTATCGACCGGATCATCCGGCGGGCGCGGGAGGGCGCGCGCGTCCTGGCCCTGGTGGATGAGCTGGCCCGCACCACCAACCCCGAAGAGGGCAAACTCCTCGTGAATGGCTTTGTCACGATGACCCGCAAGCTCGCCGTCACGGCCGTGGTGACTACCCACTACAGCGGTATCCATGTGCCCTGCCGCCGCCTGAGGGTGAGAGGCCTCCAGCTGGATGGCCAACAGCATATCACCGCCCGGACCATCGCCGACTATATGGACTATTCCCTGGTGGAGACCCATGATGACGAGGTCCCGAAGGAAGCCTTGACCATCGCAGAGATGCTGGGCGTGGACGAGGAATTCCTCCGCGTGTCAAAAGAAGGAGTGGATGAACGAAATTGTTAAATTTCGTATTTTTGCGACCGTTTAAAGCAGTCTTGATACATTTGTCGTCATGATGTCTAAAAAGAGGATTCTGTTTGTCGTAAACCCTATATCGGGCAATCGCAACAAGAGGCGATTTCCTGACCTCGCGGCTTCCGTGTTGGGCACTGACATGTCGTATGAGATTGTCTTTACAGAGTTTGTCGGACATGCCACGCAATTGGCAACGGAGGCGGTGGGCGACTACGATATCGTAGCGGCGGTGGGTGGCGATGGGACCCTCAATGAGGTGGCCTGCGGACTCATAGGCTCGGACACTCCTTTGGCTATCGTGCCGTCTGGCTCTGGAAATGGCCTGGCCCGCTGTCTGCGTATCCCGCTTCGTGCCGACAAAGCCTTGCGTCTTCTGTCTCAAGGCTCCGTTATGAGCATCGACACCGCTTCAGTCAACGGCAAGCCGTTTTTGAGTGTGGCCGGCATTGGTCTTGACGCCCAAACTGCCTACGACTTTGCTGTTGACCCCCGGCGTGGGTTCTTGACATACGCCCGTTATGCTGTCCGTAATTATCTTCATTACAAACCGGAAAAGGTGCGGATAACCCTGGAAGGCTGGGAGACGGTGGCCTGTAGCCCTTTGCTTGTCACTTTCGCGAACTCCAATCAGTTTGGATACCATGCCATCATCGCCCCGCACGCCTCTCTCCAAGACGGTTTGTTGGACACCTGCGCGCTTGATCGTCCATCCTTGTTGAAGGCGCCTGTCGCGGTGGCCAACTTGATGCTCGGGCAACTGAATAAGTCACGGCTTCACACCGATTATCAAGCGGCGCGCATTCTGGTGGAGCGCCCTGCCCCCGGCGTGGTGAATGTGGATGGGGAGCCTGTGATGATGCCCGAGACCCTCGATATTCGCATTGTGCCTAAATCTCTTCGGGTGATATGTCCCGACAAATGATAAAATGACATTGGCTTTAAAGGATTAATAGTATAGAAATCGAATAGTGATGTTGAAATTGTCTCAAAAAATAAAGAAATTCCTCCAAAATGATTTTACGGTGCTGCTTCTGAGGCTGCTTCTGCTCTATATCTGTGTTTTTGTGACTCAAGTGGCGTTTTATGGATATAATCGTGTCTTGTTAGGCTCGCTGACATGGTCGGAGATACCCTCTTTGCTGCTTGGGTCGTTTAAGTTTTCCACCGCATCCATATTCTATCTGAACGCGCCGTTTATTTTTCTTTCCTTGTTGCCCTTTCATTTCCGGGAAAATGAAAAATACCAGAAAGGCCTTCGTTGGCTGTATTTGATTTCTAATTCAATAGGTATTGTTGTCTTGAATCTGGCTGATGTCATCTATTATCGATATGCTTTTAAGCGGATTACCCTTGAAGAGATGCACTTTTTCCGTGAAAATGACAACACTTTCGGCATTCTCTTCAAGTCGATGGGGGAGAATTGGTATCTTCTCTTGTTGGCTGTGGCTTTGATCGTATTTCTGGTATTTGCTTATAAGAAAATAAAATACCATCCTACTGAGATACAGAATAAGAAGGCTTATTATGTGGTTTGTTCTTTCATATTGGTCTTCTCCGTGTTGATATGGATGTTGGGGATCAGGAGTTTTGTCGATATCAAGGCGCGTCCTATCACCATCGCCAATGCGGCCTATTATGCAAAGTCTCTGCAGAAAGGTTCGATGGTGTTGAGCAATCCCTTCTGTATATTCCGGACCATAGGGGTTCGGCAGATGGATATGCCTGTTTATTACGATGATGCCGAGGTTGCGAAGTGCTTCACGCCATACCATGATCCGAAGCTGCTCAATCCGGCGGTGGCTGAGGGAAAGAATGTGGTGCTTTTCGTTTTGGAGAGTTTCAGCCGGGAGCATTCGCAGTATCTGGCTCCGCATCTGAACCCGCAAGGTGGCTTCACGCCTTTTCTGGATTCTCTGATGCAAGAGGGGCTTGTCTTCACGAATGCATTTGCCAATGGCGTGAAGTCTATCGAGGCTTTGCCTTCCGTGCTGACCTCCATACCTTCTTACCGCACCCCATTTGCGTTGTCGCCGCAGACATTGACCGATTTGGATGGATTGCCAAGACTTCTCGCCAATCAAGGTTATGGGACCTACTTCTTTTGCGGGACCCATGCCAACCAGATGGGCTTTGAAGCCTTCTGCCATCTATGCGGGGTGGAGCATTTCTTTAACCGGACAGATTTTGAAAAACACCATCCTGGAGGTAAGAATGCAAATATCTGGGGCATTTGGGATATGCCTTTCCTCCAGTATGTGGCTGAAGAGCTTGATCGCTTGGACACGCCTTTCTTTTCCACTGTTTTCACGTTGAGTTCTCATCATCCGTATGATTTGCCGGACGGCTATATGGAAAAGATGCCTAAGGGTAGCACATCTGTGCAGCCGTGCGTGGCCTATTCAGACCTCTCCTTGCGGGAGTTCTTCAAAAAGGCTTCCAAGATGCCGTGGTTTGAAAACACCCTCTTCATATTCGTGGCGGACCATGTCTCGCCGCAAATGGCTGCAGAAGAGACTCGTACGCCAAAGGGCAATACGGCTATCATATATTTCATGTACACTCCGGACCATTCTGTGCGTGGGCGTTATGAGCATGTGACGCAGCAGATAGACATCATGCCTACCATTCTCGGTCTTATGGGCTACCAGAAACCCTATTTCGCCTTTGGCCGGGACGTCTTCAATGAGCCGGAGCGCAGGCCAATGGTGTTAAATTGTGTTAATCAGACATACCAGGCGTTGACGGATTCCTTGAGTCTCTATTTCGATGGGGACCGATGCTTGTATGCTTTTTCTGCTGACGACACCTTGCAAGAACGTGATATTCTGAATCTTGATAATGCAGCCCAGCGTTCATTGGAACACGATCTTAAGGTAAGATTGCAGTCCTATTATTCTCATGTCCGAAAAGGAGAGCTGAGGGTAAGATAACCTACTAACCTACTAACCCTTTAACCTACTAATCCACGAATGAATCCAAAACTTTTCGCGGATAGTAATATTTTTTTTTGTACTTTTGCACGTTTTTTTTAGAATTGCATAAAATGCGTAAAGAAGTTGATTTTTTGGTGATCGGATCTGGCGTTGCCGGACTCTGTTTTGCGTTAAAGGCAGCTAACTACGGGAGGGTGTGTATTGTCACCAAATCCAAGATTGATGAGGGCTCCACACGTTTTGCCCAGGGTGGCATCGCCTCGGTTGTCTATCAACCGGACTCCTATGAGAAGCATATCCAGGACACGATGGTCGCGGGTGCGGAGTTGTCCGACAAGCACATTGTGGAACTGACCATCCGCGAGGCTACGGCCCGTGTGATGGAGCTTGTGGAGTGGGGTGTTGACTTCGACAAGAACAAGGATGGCAAATTCGCCCTGGCCAAAGAGGGCGGTCATTCCGAGTATCGCGTGCTGCATCATAAGGATATGACCGGTGCCGAGATCGAGGAGAAGCTGATCCTCGCCGCCAAGAAAAACCCCAATATCGAGATTTACGAGAACAAGATTGCGGTGGACATCATCACGCAACACCACTTGGGTGTGGAGGTGACCCGCCGCTCCACGGATATCACCTGTTATGGTGCCTATATCTTCAACCCTGACACTAATCAGGTGGACACCGTCCTGGCCAAGATCACGATGATGGCTACGGGCGGTATCGGCATGGTCTATGAGCATACCACGAACCCGCTGGTCGCCACGGGCGACGGCATTGCGATGGTCTATAGGGCCAAGGGCGCAGTGCGTGGCATGGAGTTCGTGCAGTTCCATCCAACCTCCCTCTATAATCCCAAGGAGTCACCCTCTTTCCTGATCACGGAGGCTATGCGCGGCGCCGGCGCCATCCTCAAAGATGCCAATGGCGTCTCCTTCATGGAGAAGTACGACGAACGCGGCTCCCTGGCACCTCGCGACATCGTGGCCCGCGCCATCGACACCGAGATGAAACGCCAAGGTGTGGACCATGTCTACCTCGACACCACCGTCATCAAAAAGCAGGAGATATTCGAGCACTTCCCCAATATCTATGCCAAGTGCCTGAGCATCGGCATTGACATCACCAAGGAGATGATCCCGGTAGTGCCCGTGGCACACTACTCCTGTGGCGGCATCCAAACCGATGAGTGGGGAGCCACCTCCATCCGGAACCTCTATGCCTCCGGAGAGTGCGCTTCCACAGGCTTGCATGGTGCCAACCGACTGGCCTCCAACTCCCTGCTCGAAGCCCTCGTCTTTTCCCATCGCGCTTGCCTCAAGTCGGTGGAGACTCTGCCAAACCTCTCCTTCTGTCAGGAGGTGCCCGACTGGAACAGCGACGGTACCGTGCTCAATGAGGAGATGGTGCTCATCACGCAGTCACGCAAGGAACTCCAAACCATCATGAGCGCCTACGTGGGCATCGTGCGCTCCAACCTACGCCTCCAACGCGCCTTCGACCGCTTGGAAATCCTCTATCGTGAAACAGAAGAACTCTATAAGAAATCTATTCTGAACCCTGAGATATGCGAACTTCGCAATATGATCAATGTCGGCTACCTCATTATCCGTCATGCCATGAGCCGCAAGGAGAGCCGGGGTTTGCATTATTCATTGGATTATCCACCTTATAAACAATAAGATGAAGAATTTTGATATTTACACATTAGGTTGCAAACTCAATTATAGCGAGTCGTCTGCCATCGCTGCCAAGTTGGTGGAGCATGGATGGACGCAAGGCGGCATCCCGGAGGTGATCATCATCAACACCTGCGCGGTGACCTCCTCGGCGGAGAAGAAGACCCGCAATCTGGCATCCAAGCTGCACCGCGAGAACCCTTTGGCCTCCCTGGTGCTCATCGGATGCTACAGCGCCTTGAAACCCGAACTGCTGGAACGCTGGTCGGGTGTCATCAAGGTCTTCGGCAGCCATAACAAGATGGGCGTGGTGGATTACATCGTCAGCCGTTCCGAGCATCAAGCTCCCAACTTCTTCGACGCCTACTCGCTCACTGACCGCACCCGCTCCTTCCTGAAGATTCAGGACGGTTGCAATAACCACTGTACCTATTGTACGGTATGGATCGCCCGTGGCAAGAGCCGCAGCGACTCCAAGGAGAATGTGCTGGCCAATATCCAGAAGATCGCGGATGCCGGTCTGCATGAGGTGAACCTTACGGGTGTGAACGTCGCCGACTTCGGACGTGGCACCAAGGTGGATTTCCTGGCCCTGCTCAAGGCCATCGTCAAGCAAAACGCCATCGAACGCGTGCGCATCTCCTCAATCGAGCCTGACCTTTTGTCGGAGGATATCATCAAGCTGGTGGCCAAATCCCCGATCCTGATGCCTCATTTCCACATTCCGTTGCAGTCGGGCTGCAACCGCATCCTCAAGGAGATGCACCGTCGCTATACGGCGGAAGAGTATGCCGCCAAGGTGAAACTCATCAAGCAGAAAATGCCCAACGCCTGCGTCGCCTGCGATGTCATCGTGGGCTTCCCCGGTGAGACGGAGGAGGAATTCGAGGAGACCTACCAGTTCCTCGAGTCCCTGCCCATCAGCTATATGCACGTCTTCCCCTATTCCCGTCGCCCTCGTACCCACGCCAATATGATGGAGAATCAGATCTCCGATACCGTCAAACACGACCGTACCGAACGACTGCTCGAGCTCTCACACGCCAAGAAGATGGAGTTCTACAAGCAGTGTGAGGGTCAGGAACATCCCGTACTCATCGAATCCGAAGTGGTCGATGACCGTCTCTGCGGTTTTACCGACAACTATATACGGGTCTCTGTCCCCTATGATGAAAAGCTCGTCAATACGATTCAAACTGTCAAGATCGAGCAATGCCACACCATATTGTAAGATTGCGCAATGGATTGCGGGTGATTCATGTCGAGACCAACTCCCCCATCTCCCATTTTGGAGTCCTGGTGGATGTCGGAACCCGCGACGAGCCTGCTTCCACGCCCGGTCTGGCACATTTTCTGGAACATACCATCTTCAAAGGAACCCATAAGCGCAACGCCTACCGTGTCATCAGTCGCATGGAGGCGGTGGGCGGCGACCTCAATGCCAGCACCTCCAAGGAGGAGACCTATTTCCACACCTCCTTCCTGTCTCCCGACTACCCCCGCGCTGTCGAACTGCTTTCCGACATCCTCTGTCACTCCATCTTTCCTGAAAAGGAGATTGAAAAGGAGAAGACCGTCGTGATGGAGGAGATCAGCTATTACAAGGATACACCCTCCGAATTGATCTATGATGACTTCGAAAGCCAAGTGTTCGAGAACCACCCCCTTGGACGGAATATCCTGGGCACCAAGCAGAGCGTCCGCAAGATGAGTCGCCAAGACCTGCTGCAACTGCTTCAACAATATTATAATGTGCATAACCTTATGCTGGCTTCGGTGGGCAACATCAGCTTGAAACGACTGTTGCAGCTCTGCGAGCGCTATTTTGGCGATATGCCGCTCTCCCAGGAGCCTTCTGTTCGCCAGCCGTTCACCGACTATCGACCGCGACTGGCGCGGGTGCACAAACACGGCGCCCAGACCAATGTGATGATGGGCATGCCCGCCTATGCCATCACGGATGACAAAAGGGTGCCCTTCCTCTTGCTGACCAACATGCTGGGCGGTCAGGGCCAGAACACCCGCCTGAATATGAACATGCGTGAAAAGAGAGGCCTCGCCTATACCGTGGAGGCCAACTACACCTCATTCTCCGATACCGGCCTATTCTCCGTCTACTTCGGATGTGCGCCCCATAATACCGACCATTGTCTGGAGATCGTGCGGAAGGAGACTGACCGCCTGCGACACGAAAAGCTGGGCACAATGCAGTTGTACTATGCCAAGAAACAGTTGATCGGGCAGATGGCGCTGGCCAATGAGGCCAAGCTCAACGAGATGCTCGGACTCGGACACGCCGCCCTCTTCTTCGATGAGGTGGACACCATGGAGGAGAGTATCCGCGAGATAGAAGAACTCACCGGCGAGGATATCCTGACAGTGGCTAACGAGATCTTCGATCCCGATCAGTTTTCCACCCTTATTTTCGAACATAATTGATGCTGAACGATGCTATCCATATATTCTAAAAATCTGGAGAATGCGGTCAATGAGATCGCCAAGCTGCCTGGCATAGGTAAGCGCACGGCGCTGCGCCTGGCCCTTCATCTGCTCAAGACGGATGCGGAAGAGGTGTCCTGTCTCACCGACCGCATCAACAAGCTGAAGACCGACATCTTCTTCTGTAAGAAGTGCTATAATATCTCGGATAGCGAGGTGTGCGATATCTGTGCCAACCCGAAGCGGGATCCCTCCATCATCTGTGTGGTACAGGATATCCGTGATATCATTGCGATTGAGAACACCCACCAGTACCAGGGCGTGTATCATGTGCTGGGTGGCGTGATCTCCCCCATGGAGGGCATCGGTATCCAACAATTGACCCTCCAGGAACTGTTCGACCGGGTGGAACAAGAACCGGTCAGCGAGTTGATCCTGGCGCTGCCTTCCACGGTGGAGGGCGACACCACCAACTTCTTCATCTATAAGAATGTGAAAGATAAAGTGACTAAAATAACGACCATTGCCCGTGGCATCGGGGTGGGGGAGGAACTGGAGTATGCCGATGAGGTGACCCTCGGACGATCCCTGCTCTCCAGAACCGATTTCGATGTTGTATATAGGAAGAATGGCTAATGAATGTAAAGATAATGATTAAAAAACTGACTATGTTGCTCGTGCTGGTCGTGCTTGGGCTGACGGGCAATGCTCAAATGGCAAATATGAAGGACTCATTACAGTGTTTATCCCCTTATGATTTCGGCTTGGCCGAAGCAACCACCGACAGTGCCCGCTATGAGGTGCTCTATCAGACCCATTTGGCAGCCGTCGCCCAAGGAGTCGATGTCTCCTATGAAGGCATTGACTCCCTGACAATCGAGGTGACGGCCGGTTGCAAGAGCATCCCGCTCACCCCGAATAATGATTTCCATGGCCTCAAGCTGACCGTGAAGAACAATGCCCAGAAATTTTTCCTCTTTGAGATGATCCAGCCTGCCACCCCCATCGAGCTAGACAAAAAATGGGTGGACGAAGGTGTCTTTCGCGATGTGGACTCCTTGGCGGAAGGCTCTTGGTTGTTGATCTTGGAAGACGAAACCCCCTGGGTGGCCAATCGTGCCGGCTATGCCTATGGCGCCACCCGCAAGGATATCCTCCTCGTCCAAGACGGAAAGGCTAAAAACAAGCCCATTGCCCCCTATGCTACCGACACGACCCACCTCAAGGCCTCCTGCTGCCGCGCCACCTCAGACCTGAAAACCATCGCCAATCTCCAAATCTATCGCGACAGCACCGCCACCTATAAGACCAAATGCATCTATGTGGAAGGCTATAACAACGTGCGGATGAGCAACGTCCAACTCTATACCCCTCAAAACAGCACGATGTATGCCGACGAGGCGATCACCTTTGTGAACTGTACCAATGTGACCATGGAAGACGTGCGGATTGAAGGCACCTACTCGCAAGAGAAGAAATATGGTTATGGCATCATGATGAACAACGTCTGGAACGCTACCTTCCTGCGACTGGTCGGCCATGCGCAGTGGGGCGTCTTCGGTACCAACAATATGAACAATACCACCCTCAGAGATTGCGACATCAACCGCTTCGATATCCACTGCTATGGCAAAGATGTCTTTATCTATAACTGCAAGTTCAGCAAACTGTATAACCAGTTCTCTTCGATCTTCGGCACGCTTCTCTTCGACGGATGCCGGTTTGTGAACTTTGTCCCAGTCCTGATCGAGACCTCCTACAATGTGTACACCCCCTTTGATATCACCTTCAAGAATTGTGTGATGGAGGCCGGCGTCTCTCGCAACTACCTGATCTCTATTGGCAAGCTGAACGACCAGGCCGTCTCTCGTCCCGAGATTGCCCGTAAGAGCTGGCCCAACGTGCAGATTCAGAATATGATCGTCAATGTGCCCGACAAGATCTCCGAGATTATACTCTTCAAGCCTACCGGCGAGATTACCTATTCTAAAGCCGTGGACTATGTCTCCCGTGTCAAGATTGATGGCTTGTCTTTCCGCTACTCCGGCTCTGGCCATTCCGCCAACTTCGTCATTTCCAGTGCGCCTGTCAAAGCCGCGAAAGCTATACAATACGACATCCGCAATATGGACCTGCTGCCCGTGCCCAACGGACAGATCAAGCAGGCCACCAAAAAGTATTCCTATCCGGCCAGTCTGACCATTAACCTCTGTCGTAGCAAAGAGGATCCTGTCAAAATCTTGAACTCCCGGCTCAACTATAACGTCTTGACGAACGGCCAGTATAATCTGCGATTCACCAGCTGTACCGTGGGCATGATCCGCTACAGCACGACCCATAATAATACCAAACGGGTCTATAAGCAATGCACGCTCTATCTGAACAATGCCGATGACAACCGCTACTATATTGATAATCATGCAGAGTATGATAAATGCTCCTTTATCCCCTGTAGCAGCAAGATGTTTGTCGATTTTTACGGCAATAATAACGATGTGACCATCAAGAACTGCAAGACCAATCGCACCACAGCCCTGTTTTACAGGGGCAGCTCCAACAATGCGGAGTTGAAGAATTACCAAGTGAAGGGGGAAAGAAAAATCAGATAAGGGCTTGTCCGATTTTCCAAGCATGTACTAATGGAGATGGTGCGGCATATAGCAGGCCGTAGGTCTGCAGGGCTCGGTAGCCAAGGAGCCGCGCGGGGCCAATCGCACGCCGTAGGTGTGCAGGCGGGATGATGGGTAATATGTCTGGGAAGAGGTGCTCATTTTGTCGCAAACCTACAAAAATTATATTTTCGATAAAACGCACCAAATCGTCCATACAAATCTGCAATTTTCTTGTAACGAAGTCGGTAGCCATCATACCAGCCAGTTGAATATTTTTTTCGGCTAATATTTCGGATAAAGATATACCATGTATCATTGCTTAAATTATGTATAGGGATTTTATAGCATCGGTTTGAAATGTAAATTAGGAGACAAGGCGTGTTTTTACCATGAGTTTGATAGTTTTGGCATAATACAAAGGATATAGAATCGAAATATAACATACCACAATCATAAAGCAACTGAAAGGTGTCGATGTCATCGCAGAATAAAACAGAATCCACCTCATAGCATATTTTGCCGTCTATTGAAAAAAAAACAAGATGCTTTAATAAATTATCATTTACATCACACCTGAATATTTCATATTTAATGTCATATTGTCTACTCTTTGAGTTAATGTTCAAAATAAGGGTGTGTGCATTAAATAGTTCTTCTTTCTTGATGTCGACTTTTAAACTATCCATATCGCCTTCACAACCAAAAGCTACATTAATTACAATAATACTTTCTTCTTCTAGGTAAATTGTCGATGATAAAGAGTTAATCGTGTCGATATGAAAAGTCCCCACACTCCCATGTGAACAACAATTGGAGTCTTTGTTTTCAATGAAGACATCCACCACTGATTGAATATTCGGCCACTTGTCATTAAAAAGAACAACATAGTTGATCGTTTTTTGAGCATTTAAAGTTAACATCAAAAAAAACGCCAAAAAGACACATGCAATTTTTTTCATAGGCCCTCATAATAATTATTAACTTTTCTAATAGCACGCATGGAAGCAGATCCTATAAAAGCACCTGATTTGAAAAAATATGCCCTAGATGTCCTATGATTTAAAGCATCTGGCTTGCTTCTCCCCACGACAATAAAACCTGTATTCTTTTGAGCTTCTTTCAGATCGTCTGAATCCAATTTCGACGATACTGGCCAGCAATGATTATATCCATCACTAAATTCATATTCATATAAGGGGTGAGAATGTATCAGTGTTCCGCTTCCATCTCTTTCATATCCTTCGGGCAAATCCACATGCCCATTGTTATCTATAGTGTATCTTGCATCTGGGCCTGATTTATAATTTTCAATGGAACCATCAGGAAATACAGAAGTCGCTTCTTCACAGAAACCACCATTTTTTTCAGTTCTGTTATATACATCTTCTGATGCCCGAACCTCACATTTTGTAGTGGAAATATAAACACTAACCGTGCTAACGTCTGTAGTTTTACCTGCTTGATTATTGTGCTTTATTCTACGTTTATCTGATTTGTTGTTCACAAAATAGACTTTATCGTCATTCAGTCCATCAGTGCCCAAGTATTTCCCTGACAAACTAAAGTATTCACCTATCTCTTCCCCATTCGGATCCACCAATTTAACAGGGTTATTGGCGCAATAATTATAGGGGGATAACGATGCATATTTCGCAGCCTGTGGGTCAACGCTGAGCCAGATGCTCAGATCCGAGCTGTAATAGCGTGAGCCAAAGTAACTAAGTCCCGTTTCCGTATCGCGTTCTTTGGCGGAGAAGGAGTAAATCCAGTCAGGGATTATCCGTTGATAGTTGTCTGTTGAGAGGGATGGCGCGGGCGTAGTGTGTTTGGCGCAGGAAGGGAGGCTTCGCGCGGGGGAGGGAGAGGGATAATATGGGGTGAGTGGGGTCATTGTTATATGATGGTGCGAAAAAAATACATTTTGACATTACATTAAGCCTGTGAAATACTTGTGAGCATTATAGACAACCTTGTCAGAATTTCTAACTAAAAAAAAATGATGCCACTTTGCTGTGGGTTGGAGATGAAACACATGTTTTTTCCCATTATATGTTATTTCTACTTCAATATTTTTATTTTTGGATCTTTTCCTTTCAAAAATGCAATATTCCGAGCAATTACGGGTGTTATAGATGTATTTTATTTGATCGTTAGGATAATAGACAAGAAAAAATGACTCACACATCTCTCCATTAATGTCCCCGATTTGATGTTTGTCGTCATTGTTATACACATGACAATCCATTAGTGTTTTGTTCCCTACTTTTATTGATAAAGTGTCGTTTATGTTCATTGCTAATATTGTTATAACTGCGTGTCGTTTTTTATTAGGTTTGGCAAAATTCCAAATATCGTCATTGCTATATTTACAATGCCTTTTGCTTGCCCTGGGAATCATGTCACCCATTAGGGTGTTTTGCCCCATTGTAATCAAACAAAAAAATATCAATGAAATAGACGAAAATAAGTTTCTCATATTCATTAGCTTGATTGTATTTGAAAATCAACGAAGATAATAATCCTTATGTGCTTGTGAGTCAAATTCATGTGTCGAAATTCCGATATTGATTTTGTGATATCTGTAATTGGAAACTGCCTCTCGGATTTGTTCTACAGACAGATTCTTCCCGATCCCATCTGGATTCATGATGTTGTCACTTGTCTCAACATGCGGCAAGCCTAGCAGATGCCCAAACTCGTGCGCGGCGGTCCTTTTAAGGTTGTTATCATTGGACTCTTGCCCTATATCCCATTGAATATTAATATAATTACCACATTCCATTGCTTCAGCGATATAATCAGGATTACTACATTTATCAACGATATAGATTGAATGTCGGCTTGACTCTTTCATCAAATCATTTGATTTTTCATTCCCATCAGAAATAATGTCCACATTTACCTTTACCATTGCGCCTTCATATTCCCCAGAATAAATGTCCGTAATTCCAGACTTAATATCATCTCTCATTCTTTCCAATGATCGCTTGTCCAATGAATGGGAAGATTTGTTGACAAGTTCAGCTGTAAAATTGATGGTAATGATTTGTTTACCATTGGCATCTGTTTCTGTGGTAATTTCAATGTCTTCCCCATTCGGATCCACTAACTTCACTGGATTATCCGCGCAATAAACATACGGGCTGAGGCTTGCATATTTGTCACTCATCGGGTCAACGCTGAGCCAGATGCTCAAGTCGCTGCTATAATACCGTGAGCCAAAATAG
>JAFYEU010000099.1 GCA_017544105.1 Bacteroidales bacterium | reverse complement strand
TTGTCGACGTGAGCGGCATCTCCAAAGGTAAGGGTTTCCAGGGTGTTGTGAAGCGCCACGGATTCCGTGGTGTTGGCGACAGCACGCACGGTCAGCACAACCGTTTGAGAGCTCCCGGTTCCATGGGTGCATCCTCCTACCCTTCCCGCGTATTCAAGGGAATGCGTATGGCAGGCCAGATGGGCAATGCCAAGGTGAAAGTCATCAACCTTCAAATCATGAAGATTGTGAAAGAAAAGAATTTAGTTTTAGTAAAAGGTTCCGTACCTGGTGCTAATGGATCTTATATAATTATTGAGAGATGGAGTTAACAGTATATAACATAGACGGCAGCGCAACTGCCAAGACGGTCACTTTGAATGATAAGATCTTCAATGTAGAACCCAACGATCATGCCATCTGGCTTGACGTAAAACAATATTTGGCAAATCAAAGACAGGGCACGCACGACACTTTGGAGCGTTCCACCGTTTCCGGAAGTACCCGCAAGCTGAAAA
Organism: Bacteroidales bacterium; assembly: GCA_017544105.1. Classification (GTDB taxonomy): domain Bacteria; phylum Bacteroidota; class Bacteroidia; order Bacteroidales; family WCHB1-69; genus F23-D06. Next base: position 65,305 of record JAFYEU010000099.1, on the reverse strand, counting down.
GACAAAAAGGTACGGGTGGTGCACGTGCTGGTAGCATCAAGTCTCCGACCATCCGCGGTGGTGCCACCGTATTCGGTCCTCACCCGAGAGATTACTCCTTCAAGTTGAACAAGAAACTGAAGAGAGTGGCTCGTTTCTCCGCCTTCACCTACAAACAGCAGGAAGGCAAGATCACGGTAGTGGAAGACTTCACCTTTGAAGCTCCTAAGACCAAGTCTTACAAGGCTATGCTCAAGAGCTTGAACCTGGAAGGTCAGAAGACGCTGCTTCTCACAGCCAATAATGACAAGAACGTGTTGCTCTCCAGCCGCAACCTGCAACGCACCAACGTGATGCGTGCCACCGACGCCAACACCTACCACGTGCTCAACGCCGGTCACCTCATCATCTGCGAAAGCGGTCTGGCCGAGTTGAACAAAATGTTAGGCGAATAATTAAGTATCAACCCGTAAAGATTACAAACAATGAGTATCATAATAAAACCCATCATCAGCGAGAAGATGACGCAGACGGCTGAAAAATACAACCGTTATGGTTTCATGGTGACCCGCACTGCCACCAAGCCGGAAATCAAACAAGAGATCGAAGCCGTTTATGGAGTGAAAGTAGTCCGCGTGAACACGCTCATCCAGCGCGGAAAAGCCACGAGCAGAAACACTAAGGCTGGCGTCATCACAGGCCAAAAGAACAACTTCAAGAAGGCCTACGTGTTCGTGGACAAAGAACAAAAAATTGATTTTTACAGTAACATTTAAGAGAGATGGCATTAAAAAAGTACAAACCAGTAACGCCGGGTCAGCGCTTCAAAGTAATCAGCGCATTTGATGACATTACCACCAACAAACCGGAAAAGAGTTTGTTGTGTCCCAGACATGAAACAGGCGGAAGAAACAACAGTGGTAAAATGACGGTACGGTACCGCGGTGGCGGTCACAAGAAGATGTACCGTATTATCGATTTCAAACGTGACAAAGACGGAGTTCCCGCAACGGTCAAGACGATCGAATACGATCCGAACCGTTCCGCTCGCATCGCCTTGCTGTTCTATGCCGATGGTGAGAAACGCTACATCGTGGCTCCTCACGGCATCAAAGTCGGTCAGGTGATCTCCAGCGGCACCGGTGTCGCCCCCGATTTGGGCAACTGCCTTCCTATCGGAGAGATTCCGCTCGGCTCCATCATCCACAATATTGAGATGAGACCTGGCCAGGGTGCCAAGATCGCCCGCAGTGCCGGTTCTTACGCCCAACTGATGTCCCGCGATGGCCGTTATGCCGTCATCAAGCTGCCCTCTGGCGAAACCCGTATGATCCTCTGCGCCTGCAAAGCTACGGTGGGTATCGTATCCAACGTGGACCACAGCCTGGAGGTTTCCGGTAAGGCCGGTAGAAGCCGCTGGTTAGGCAGACGTCCGCGCAACCGTGGCGTCGTCATGAACCCTGTTGATCACCCGATGGGCGGTGGTGAAGGTCGCGCCTCCGGTGGACATCCTCGCTCCCGCAACGGTATGCCTTCTAAGGGTTACAAGACCAGACATCCGAAGAAGAACTCTAGCCAGTATATCATTGAAAGAAGAAAGAAATAATCTTAAAATCCTAATACTATGAGTCGTTCATTAAAAAAAGGTCCCTATATACACTACAAACTGGAACAACGCGTACTTGACGCCCAAGCATCTGGCAAAAAATCGACCATCAAGACTTGGTCCCGCGCCTCTATGATCTCTCCGGATTTCGTAGGCCTCACCATTGCAGTGCACAACGGCAACAAGTTCATCCCGGTCTATGTTACCGAAAACATGGTCGGCCACAAGCTGGGCGAGTTCGCTCCTACCCGTATATTCAGAGGACACGCAGGACAAAAAGACAAAGGTTCCAAATAATCAAGGCAACCTTTTCATCGCTTTCTTCCTCAGAAATACACTATTACACTACATATCAAAATCCCTTCCTCCTCGGAAGGGATTTTTTTTACACCATCACTTAGCAGATATTTTCTATCTTTGCTGCCCGTCAAAAAACAGAGGCAGATGCTCTTCAACTCACTGGAATTCGCCATATTTCTCCCCATCGTGTTCCTGCTCTACTGGTTCGTCTTCCATCGCAACCTGAAAGCGCAGAACCTCTTCATCGTGGCCGCCTCCTACTTCTTCTATGGCTGCTGGGACTGGCATTTCCTACTGCTCATCGCCCTAACCTCCTTCTGCAGTTGGGGCAGTGGCTTGCTCATCCGGCGGCACCGGGCCACCCCCTGGGCACGGCTCGTCCACATCGGCAATATCGTGCTGAACCTCGGCATCCTCGCCCTCTTCAAGTACTACGACTTCTTTGCCGCCTCGTTTGCCAAAGCCTTTCTCCATGGGAACAGCGATGGCCTGCTCTTGCATCTCGTCCTGCCCGTAGGCATCAGCTTCTACACGTTCCAGGCGCTGAGCTACAGTATCGACGTCTATCGCGGCAAGCTGGAGCCCACCACCGACATCATCCAGTTCTTCGCCTTCGTAAGCTTCTTTCCCCAGCTGGTGGCAGGCCCCATTGAGCGGGCCACCAACCTGCTACCCCAGTTCGGCAGGGCGCGCCACTTCGACTACGACACGGCGGTGGACGGACTGCGGCAGATCCTCTGGGGACTCTTCAAGAAAATCGCAGTGGCAGACAGCTGCGGACTCTTCGTGGACCGCATCTTCGGAAGCTACCAGGAGCAAAGCGGCACCACCCTGGCCATCGCAGCCGTCCTGTTCGCCTTCCAGATCTATGGCGACTTCTCCGGCTACTCCGACATCGCCATCGGCACCGCCAAACTGTTCGGCATCCGTCTGATGCGCAACTTCCGCAACCCTTACTTCAGTCGCGACATCGCCGAGTTCTGGCGGCGCTGGCATATCTCCCTCACCACCTGGTTTCGCGACTATGTCTATATCCCCCTCGGAGGCAGTCGTGTCTCCAAGGGCAAGATCGTGCGCAACACCTTCGTCATCTTTCTCCTCAGCGGCTTCTGGCATGGGGCCAACTGGACCTTCCTCGCTTGGGGAGCCTATCATGCGCTGCTCTTCCTGCCCCTCATCCTGCTCGGTCGCAACCGCAAACACACCGACGAGGTGGCCGAGAACCGACTTCTGCCCTCCTGGAAAGAGGCTGGGCAGATGCTGCTGACCTTCGTCCTGGCGGTCATCGGATGGGTCATCTTCCGCGCTGACACGATCTCTGACGCCTGGCACTATCTAGCCCGAATCCCTCACCTGGGGACTGCCGACACCACAGGGCTTCTGCCTATCTGCCTATTCATCCTCATCATGCTGACGGTGGAATGGGCCAACCGCTCCCGCGAACATGGCCTCGACCTGCAGGCCATACGCTCCCATGCCCTGAAGTTCACCATCTATTATGGCCTCATCCTCCTGCTTTTCCTCTCCTATAACGGCACCGAATCCTTCATCTATTTCCAGTTCTGATCATGAAAAAGTTCCTCCTCCGACTATCGATATTCCTGCTCATCCTCTGGGCGCTGGCGATGGCTGCCGACCTGCTGATCACGCGGCAGTTCAAGAAGCTGGAATCGTCGCCCTTCGCCAACTGGAACGACATCTACCGAGGCGACATCCAAAGCGACGTGCTCATCATGGGCAGTTCTCGCGCATACGTGCAGTTCAACCCACGCATCCTGGACAGCATGCTGCATATCGACAGCTATAATCTGGGGATGAACGGACGGGCTGTGGAGTCCCAGATTGCCAAGTATCACGTCTATCGCCATGAGGGCAACGCCAAGCCCAAACTCATCCTATACGAACTCTACCAAAGCTCCCTGGACACCAGCAACGGCTATGACCGCATACAGTTTGCACCCTACCTGCACGATCCCTTCCTCTGGAAGCAGATTCGCAAGGTGGACCATTTCACGTGGGCCGATGCCTTCCTGCCCTGCTGGCGATACCGGAAATACAAACGCGACATAGGAGAAATCCTCAGAGGTACCTCTTTTTATGAACGGGCCGACCAAAAAGTGTATAAGGGCTTTGTGGATTATGACAAACCGTGGGACGGGCAAAAATTCGCAAGCTTGGACACCATCCATCACGCCCATCATCCGCTAGCCATCGCCGAAATGAAGCAGTTTCTCGAGGAATGTCGCGAGGAAGGCATCCCGGTAGTATTCGTCATCGCCCCATTCTACATCGGGGCCACGCAAAAAATTGACGACCTGCCTGGCATGTACAGACTCTTCCACGAGATCGCCGATCCTTATGGAGTGCCCATCCTCGACTACACCTATCATCCCCTCTCCTACGACACGGCCTACTTTTACAATGCATCACACCTCAACCGTACCGGGGCCACGCTCTTCACCCGACAACTGGCCCACGACCTAGATTCTCTACAATGGATTCCCCGATAAAAGACAAACCAATAAAGACAACTCAAAAGAAGATGAGAAAAATAGTACTGCTGATTCTTATCATAGTAGGATATGCCGCTCAAGCACAGAAGCAGCCTCGTATTTTATATGGAACCGACGACACAGGAATCACCTATACAAGTCTGGAAGAAGCCTTACATGCAGCGGGACCGGTTTATCGCCTCAAGCTGACAAAACTGCCGCAGCGTGACTCCTTGCCCGCAGAACTCTTCACCCTGACCGAATTGCGGGAGTTGACGGTGAAAGGTTGTCGCCTCAACATCGTCAATCAAGACATTGCCAAGCTGACACATCTGCGTGTCTTGAATCTCGACCACAACAAACTGCTGCGCCTGCCCAACAGCATCGGAGAATTACAAGAGTTGGAAATGCTCATCATCAGTCGCAACATCATCGAAATCCTTCCGGATTCGATTGCAAAACTAAGAAATCTGCACACCATTGATGCTTGGGACAACCCGATGTACGTTCTGCCCGAAAGCATCGTCAAAATACAAAACACCCTGAAAACTATTGATTTGCGACAAATTCCGCTCACAAAATCGGAATATGAAGAGATGGAAAAACTTCTTCCGAACACCGAGATTCTCTTCACCAATATCTGCGAATGCGAAAATCGGAGAGAACATAACTAATGCGGATTGAGCAAAAAAAATCAATCCAAATGAATCGGATGATCATTTTTTTATTCATCCGTATCAATAATTATTTATCTTTGCGGCCTCATATTAAAACGGCAAAAAGATGAAGACCAAGTACATCGACCTCATCCAACAGACCTACGAATTCCCTCAAGAAGGCTTTAGCGTAGAAGATAACGAATTGCTATTCAACAATGTACACTTAATGGACATCATCAAGCAGTATGGCACTCCGCTCAAGATAACCTACCTGCCCAAGATCTCCGAAAACATCCACAAGGCGAAAAGATACTTCAACGTTGCAATTGCCAAAGCGGATTACCAGAGTTCGTATCATTATTGCTATTGTACCAAAAGTTCTCATTTCGAATTCGTTCTATCCGAGGTTTTGAAGAACGACGTGCATCTGGAGACTTCATCCGCCTTCGATTTGAATTTGATTGAGACTTTAAATGAATTGGGGCAGTTCGAAAAATCCAACTATATCATCTGCAATGGATGTAAAAAACAGGCTTATATTGACAATATTGCCATGATGTTGGAAAAAGGTTATGAAAACACCATCCCTGTCCTGGACAGCAAGCGTGAATTCGACTTAATAGAGAAGTATGTGAAGACACCGTGCAAAGTTGGCATCCGCATCGCCTCTGAGGAGGAGCCTCGTTTTGAATTTTACACCTCCCGTTTAGGGATCCGATACAATGACATCATCCCCTTCTATCAGGAGCGGATCAAGAAAAACCCGAATTTCAAGTTGAAGATGTTGCACTTCTTCATCAACACAGGCATTCACGACACTGCCTACTATTGGAATGAGTTGACGAAGTGTGTCAACCTGTATTGTGATCTCAAGAAGATAGCTCCGGAGTTGGATTCTCTGAACATCGGAGGTGGGTTCCCCATCAAGACCTCCCTCTCCTTTGAGTATGACTATGAATATATGGCGGAAGAGATCGTGTCGCAAATCAAGCAGATATGCACGCGCGAGGGTGTGATGGAGCCGGAGATCTTCACCGAATTCGGATCCTACACGGTGGGAGAGTCCAGTGCTGTGCTATACTCCATCCTGCAACAGAAACGGCAGAATGACCGGGAGTTATGGAATATGATTGACAGTTCCTTCATGACCACCCTCCCCGACTCTTGGGCTTTGAACCAGCAGTTTATCATTTTGGCCATCAACCATTGGGACCGCGAATATGAGCGGGTCTTCCTGGGCGGGCTCACCTGCGACAGCATGGATTACTACAATGCCGAGGCCAACCTCAACGCCGTCTTCCTGCCCCAGATTGACTCCTGCAACTATCGGGGAGAGGACAGCGACGACATCCAGTACATCGGCCTCTTCAACACGGGAGCCTACCAAGAGGCCCTCGGTGGCTACGGCGGCATACAGCATTGTCTCACTCCCGCGCCGAAACACATCATCATCGACGTCAACGAAGAGGGGGAAGTAACCACCAAACTCTTCGCTAAAGAGCAGAGTTACAAGTCGATGCTTAAAATTTTAGGATACTAGTCAACCATTCGATATTTTTTATATTTTTGCGGTCGGGTAAGTCTTGTACGATCTGCTCCCTTTTAACTCCCCCAGGACAGGAATGTAGCAAGGGTACATTGGTTGTAGCGATGCGATATAAGTAGCTTGCCCTTTTTTTATGTAGCCTTATGATCTTAAAGATATACCCTGAAAATCCCAACCAGCGCCACCTTGACAAGGTCATCAACTGTCTTCAGGACGGCGGCATCGTCATCTACCCTACCGACACCATCTACGGGATGGGGTGTGACATTTTCAAGCAGAAGAGCATTGAGCGTATCACGGAGATTCTGGGCGATCGCAAGAAGAAAGACTCCATGACCTTCATCTGCGCCGACCTCGGCGACATCTCCAACTACACCAAGCCCATCCCCAACCATATCTTCAAGACCATGAAGAAGGTACTGCCTGGCCCTTTCACCTTCATCTTGGAGGCAAACAACAACGTTCCCAAGTTGTTACAGAGTAAAAAGAAGACCATCGGCATCCGCATCCCCGACAACCCCATCATCCTGGAGATTGTGCGGCAGCTCGGCCACCCCATCCTCTCCACCTCCGTCAAGGATGAAGACGAAATCATCGAATACACCACTGACCCAGAGCTCATCTATGAACGCTTTGAAGACATGGTAGACATCGTGATTGACGGCGGCTATGGGGACAACACGCCCTCCACCGTGCTGGACTGCACCAGCGGGGACATCGAAGTGATTCGTGAAGGAAAAGGGGACATCAGCCTTCTGTAGGCTTGGTCATCGAAGGCCAATAGAGCAACAGCAGGGGCATCATGACGGAAAACAGCAAACGACCCGTCTGGCTCTCCAACGTATCCTCGATCACCATTGACATCAGCATCAACAGGACAAAAGCGAAATACACGAAGCTGATCTGCTGGCGCATCCTGACAAAGGGATACAAAATCATGAAGAGGAAGTAAAGCACCATCAGCACACCACTCATCAGACCAAAAGTAAGCAACTGGTTATGGCTGCCACGTTGTTTCTTGTGCGCGATGGATGAATGCTGGGCTTCCAACTGCGCATCCACCATATCTTTATGGTCACCCAGTCCAACACCCAGCAGTGGGTGTTGTTTGAACTGGGCCCACGAAGCCTTCCAGAGTTCCAAACGCTCCAGCAGGGAGGAGTTCTCAATATAGTTGCAACATTGATATAGCGAGATGGAGAAATACGTGGGATACAGGAGACTCCGGAAATCAATATTCCTGGGATACAGATAGTTGGGAATCCCTTTCTCGATATTCCGGATATCTTTATGATCGAGGGACATCAGCGCATCGTAGTCTTTATGCAGGCCCTTGGAGTTCAGATAACGGATGATCACATTCTCTCTCCCCTCCGTCATGGCAGAGTCAGAGCGAAGGGCCCAAGCCTTTTGGAGCTCCTCGTGACAGATATAGTAGCCCACGCGATGACCGTTTTCTATCGGGGTATTGGCATCAAAGGTGTATGGGTTGCCAGCGCTCGTCTCCATCTGGGTGATATAACGATCCTTGTTGGTGAAAAACTGGACGGAGATCCACACGAGATAGGTACTAAAGAGCAACAGCAAGAGCAGGATAGCCACGCTCTGCTTCTTTTGGTTCTTAGGAGCGGTGACCAGTTGCCAAAGGGCATAGATCGTGATGATGACAAAAAGGCAGACAATGCCCGTCAGGGTATGGGAAAAGATTGCATACGCAAAGAGCATCACCGCCATCAGCCCATAGAGCATCCTCGACATGCTGGTCACCTCGCAGTGCACCATCAAGGAGACCGTGAAGATGAAGGAGAGGACGACGCACAAGCTGAAGCGGATATGGTCAACAAACAGGGAAATGTCGCGCATCTCGGTGACACTCCGGCTAATCCAGTAAATCCAAGAGCAGAGGCAGCAGAAGAGTGTGCTCAGGACAAAGCCATGGGTGATGATTTTCATGGCTTTGGGTGTGACCGGGCGGGAGGTGGTCAGCAGCACGGGCATGAAGACGAGTGGCAGCTGGGCGAGCAGTTCATGTCGAGCCGCGGCCCAGTTGTCGGTATGGATCAGGCCGATGAATAGGAAGAGATAGAGCGCAGCGAAGACGAGGCCCACCTTTTGGTTCTTGATACGTTGCCATTTCTCCTTCCAGTTCCACTCGGCAACCCAGTTCAGGAAGAGCACAAAGGTGGCCAGGCCCATCACGAAATGCGACAAGGGCAGTGAAATCACCAGCACCAGCAAGCCCAGTAAGTATATACTATAATGTATGTCGCTGCGTTTCAAGGTATCAGTTTTTGGGGGAGAGTATTTTATGATAACGCTCTGTGTCGAGCAGCAGTTCTTTGGCGATCTTCACGTCAGGATCGAAGCCCAACATGTTCATATAGCGGCCCCGCTGATAGTAATAGCGGACCACGATCTCTGTGCTCAGATACTCCTTGATTTCCTCTTTGTAGGTCTCCAAGTCTTTGGACTTATCCTCCTCCAGTTTTTTCTTCAGGAGGTCATATTCCTTCTCAATGCGGGAGAAGCCCTTCAGCTCTTCCGCATCTTTTTTGAACTGCTCCAAGGCTTTTTCCATTTCGGTATCATAGGAGAAGTCCTTGCCTTTCAGAAAATTCAGGAAGTCGGCATAGATAGCATCATCCACCTTGAACTGGTCGGCGGGCGGGATGGAGGCATGCGTCGCGTGATATTGGTTAGCGTAGTCGAAGATCAGATTATGGAGCACCAGGGCATAGAGCACGTCGCTGGCCACGGTGTCGGGCGTGATCACGTCGGGCTCCACACCTCCCTTGTCATAAACGGTACGCCCGTGCTTGGTCTTGAAGGCCACAGCCAGGGAGTCGGGGATCTTGTAAGCGCCTTTGGTGGTATCCTTCTCAAAGTATTCGATATTCTGGACACAGCGTCCGGAGGGGATGTAATACTTGGCCACGGTGATCTTCATCGAGGTGTTGAAGTCGAGGGGGAGCACATTCTGCACCAGGCCTTTGCCAAAGGACTTCTTGCCGACGATGACGCCTCGGTCGAGGTCTTGGAAGGCGCCGGCCACAATCTCGGAGGCGGAAGCGCTGTGCTCATTGACGAGCACCACCACGGGGATGTCGCGGTCGGTGGCAGGCATGGAGGTCTTGTGCACCCGTTGCATCTCAGGTATTTTGCCCTTGGTCTCCACGATCTGCACGCCCGGGTCCACGAAGATGTTCATGATGTTGACGGCTTCGTGGAGCAGGCCGCCGCCATTATTGCGCAGGTCCAGGATGAGATAGCGCATCCCTTCTTTCTTCAGCTGGAGGAAAGCGTTACGCACCTCCTCACCGGCCTTGTCGGTAAACTGGTCCAGCTTGATATAGCCGACCCCATCGCCGACCATGCCGGAATAGGGGATGTTGGGCATCTTGATCTCTTCACGGACGATACTGAATGTCAAGGTTTTGTTCTCCGTAGGGCGGAACACCTCGATGGTCATGGTGGAGCCGGGCTGGCCTTTCATGGCGGCGCTCACGTCCTCGGAGTTCTTCCCGACGAGGGATTGTCCGTTCACCTTCTTGACGATGTCGCCTGCCCGGAGACCAGCCTTCTGGGAGGGGGTATTCTCGTATGGCTCGGAGATGACCACGTCATCGCCTTTCTGCTGGATGAGCGCGCCCACCCCGCCATATTGGCCGGTCGTCATCATCCGGACATCCTCAATCTCCGACTCTTTGAAGTAGACCGTGTACGGGTCCAGGCTGGCCAACATGGCGTCGATCGCCGTCTCGGTCAGCTTGCCCGGAGAGATCTCATCGGCATATTTGTCATTCAACTCCTTGAGGATGGAGACAAAAATATCGACATTCTTGGCTATGTCAAAGTCATTCTGCGCGAACGCTGGCATGGCGAAGAATGCCACAATGGTGAAAACAAGCAGTTTACGCTTTATCATATAGCAATCATTTAAGGGCGGCAAAGATAATAAAAAAGCAGGATGTCATTACAACTCTTTATAGGTCCGGATAGTCTTGGCCACATTGATCAGGTGGTCGGCCACACGTTCCGCATTGGAGGTAAGGGAGAGATATTGGGCTCCCACATCGGGCGTGCAGATGCCTTGAGCCAGTCGTTCTATATGGTTGTCCTCCATCTGTTTGGTGAGGTCGTCAATCTCCTCCTCGATGGCATTGGCTTGATCCAACGCCTCGGTATCCTCCTCTGTGTACGCTTTTTTCACTTTCACATAGAGGTTGTTGATATAGTCGCGGAGATTGGAGATCTCGCTCAGGGCAGCCGCGGAGAAGTTCTGGTTCGTATCGCGGAGGCTGACGGCATATTCCACAATATTCTCGGCATAGTCACCGATACGTTCCAGGTCGCGGACTGAGCGGAAAGTGGTGGAGAGGTAGACATGGTCCTTGCGGCTCAGCTGTCGGGTTTCATCGAGATGGACCACAAAATCGACGATTTCCACATTCAGATAGTTAAGCTCCTCCTCCTGATGATGGAATTCCTCCTCTTCGGAGAAATCCATTGTGCTGATAATCTGAAGGGAACGGTTAAAGTTCTCCATGGCGATATCGGCCATATTGACGATTTCGGCTTTCGTCTGCTGCAAGGCCACGGGCGGCGTCTTGAGCATGTTGGGGTCGATAAAGTAGAGATGAGGGGCGTTGGGATCCACGGGGTCGGTGCTGTCGGGGATGATCTTGCAAACAATCTTCACCACCAAGGGGGTCAGGGGCAGGAACATGGCCACGGTCAGCACGTTAAAGAAGGTGTGGAACATAGCCAGCTGAGTTTGTGGAGCGCGGGGAAACATCCAGGTGATGATAGATCCGTAGGTAGCATCGGTCAGAGCCCATATGATCCCCTCCACGCATAGGAAGACGACCACGCCTGTGACGTTGAATATCAAGTGGATCAAAGCAGTCCGTTTGGCATTCTGCCCACTGGTGAGGCCTGCCACCAAGGCAACCACACAGGAGCCGATGTTGGAACCCATGGTCAGGAAGATACCTTGGTCAATGGAGATAAGCCCGGAGACGACCATGGCGAGGGCGATGGAGGTCATGACAGAAGAGCTCTGGATGATGGCAGTCAGCAGGACACCGATGAGGACCACGAGGATGGGGTTTTGGATGCTGGCCAGGAAGAGTTTCACGGAGTCCATGGCAGCAAAGTCAGCCATAGAGCCGCTCATCATCTCCAAGCCCACAAAGAGCATGCCGAAGCCGGTAAGGATGCCGCCCATCTTTTTCCAAATATCGCGTTTGGCGAAGAGGGAGATGAAGGCGCCGACACCAGCCAGAGAAGAGAAGATGACGGCCATGGTCAAGGTGCTGGTGCCACCGAACATACCCAAGGCCACGATCTGCGCCGTGACGGTGGTACCCACATTGGCACCGTAGATGATGGTCGCCGCCTGGGTCAGGGTGATGATGCCGGCATTCACGAGACCGATAGTCATCACCGTGATAGCACCGGAACTCTGGATGGCAGCCGTACCGACGGTACCGATACCCACCCCGATAAGGTTGTTTTTAGAAGCTTTGGAGAAAAGCGTCTTCAGCTTGTTGGAAGACGCAGATTCAAGGTTTGCGCTCATCATCTGGCAAGCGACCAAGAAGATGCCGATGCCAGCTGTCAAGGTGAGTAGCGCCGATAAAACAAGTGCCATTTTCTATACAAAAAAAATCGTGCAAAAATAACAAATATTTTCGTATGTTTGCAGCCTATCTTTTTTAGGAATTGACATACTATGGGAAAACGCTATTGGAACGATTATCAGAAAGCTATCGCGAGAGACCATTTTTTCTATGAGCGCAGTTGCATCCGCCAAACCTTCTTTCCTGGGTCGGAGGCAGCCTTTATCAACATACTCCGGAACGATTTGGGCTTGGACATCTACGACTCCTCGCACCAGCACACCTGCACCGGCATCGGCTACCACTCCGATGTGGTGCCCTTCGAAACGACCATGACCATCGTGGCCCGTCTGTTCTCGCTGATGAAAGAGAATGGTTACGAAAACTATGTGCCCTCCTGCGTCACCTCTTTCGGGGTCTTCACGGAGATCTTGGAGAAATGGGAGGAGGACCCGGCATTGCTGGAGCAGGCACGCGAGCTGCTATATAAGGCCACGGGCCGCACCTTCGAGATACCCAAGAACATCGCCCACCCTTCAGACATCATCTTCTCCTACCGCAACGAGCTGAAGGAGAAGATGAAATACCAGCTGGTCAACCGGTTCACCGGCAAACCTCTGCGAGTGGTGGAGCACATCGGATGCCATTATGCCAAGATCTTCCCGAAGCACGGGGTCGGCAATGCAGAGTTCCCCTACGTACTGGCAGGCATGATAGAGGCCTGGGGCGGCGAGGTGGTGGACTATCCCGAGAGAAGACACTGTTGCGGCTTCGGCTTCCGCCAGTATCTGGTACAGGAAAACCGCGGCTATTCCGTCTCCAACTCCCGCAAGAAATTCGAATCCATGGAGCCCTACGAGCCCGACTTCATCGTATGCAACTGCCCGGGTTGCAGCATGTTCCTCGACAAGTGGCAATACACCATCGCCGAGATGGAACACAAGACTTACGACAAGGAGGGATATGGCATCCCCGTCCTCACCTACGAGGAGATGGCAGGACTGCTTCTGGGCTACGACCCCTGGGTCCTCGGCCTGCAGCTCCACCAAGTGCAATGCGAAAGTCTGCTGAACAAGATCGGCATAGAATATAATCCCAACGAGAAATACAGAGGCTATGACGGCAAGATTCTCCCGTTGCCGGGCAAACCTTCCGTACTCAAAGTATAAAACAAAACTCTAAAAACTAACGACATGTCAAAAATCGCCATTATAGGAGCGGGCGCAGCCGGCATCGAAACAGCCGCTGTCTTAGCCAAACAACACGACGTAATGCTCTTCGAAAAGGAGACCGCTCCATTATGCAACATACGCAACAAAGCTCTTTTGTTTCCCGACTTCACCTCCGCAGACGAGCTGGCCGACAAGATGATACAGAAGTTGGAGCATCCACGGATCTCCCTGTATTGCGGTTCCAACATCACCGACCTGCAGAAAGTGCAGTCCGGCTGGCAACTCACCGATGCTGCCGGCAACCGCTATGACTCCGACTACGTGGTGCTCGCCACTGGCTACGAGGTCTTCGATGCCCACAAGAAAGAGGAGCTGGGCTACGGCATCTACCCCGGTATCATAACTTCCATTGATTTGGAAAAGATGATCCGAGAGGGGAAGATTACCAACGCCATCGGGGAGGCGCCCAAGAGCGTCACCTTCCTGCAGTGCGTGGGCTCCCGCGACGAGAAGTCGGGCAACCACTACTGCTCCAAGGTCTGCTGTGTGACGGCAGTCAAGCAGGCCATCGAGGTGCGCAAGATGCTCCCGAACACCACTGCTTATGTCTTCTACATGGACCTCCGCATGTGGGGGCAGGGATTTGAGGAGATGTACCGCACCGCGCAAGAGCAGTACGGCGTCAACTTTGTGAGAGGCCGCATCTCGGAGGCTGCCTCCACCTATGACCAGCGGGTGCAGCTGAAGGCAGAAGACACGCTGATGGGGCTGCCGCTCAACATGAACACCGACCTTCTGGTGCTGATGGTAGGCATGTGCGCCTCTGAAGGCACGGCCCGACTGGCTCAGGCCACGGGCATCGCTGGCGACTACCACTTCGCCCAGAGCGTGTCAGAACATTTACAAGACAACCTGACGAAGCAGGAAGGGCTCTTCCTGGCCGGGGCCTGCAAGCGCCCCATGTCCATCCAGGACACCATCCAGGACGCCCGTGCCGCCGCCGTCACCATCCTTGAACAGATTTCATAACCATATAACTACCATTGTAATATGAGCTATATTGAATTCGACAAAAACGACCTCGTCAACCTGCACTTCTCCACATCCCGAGAGATTCTGCGCTGCAGCAGGACGGGCTCTTTCGCCACCACCACCTTGGTGGGGCTCAACACCCGCAAATACCACGGCCTCTTCATCGTGCCCCAAGACAAGATGAACGGCGAACGGCATCTGCTGGTTTCCAGCCTGAACGAAACCGTCGTGATCAACAATATGGATTTCCATATCGGTGTGGTGCAGTATAAAGGAGGCATCATTGAGCCGAAAGGCAACAAGTACCTCCAACACTTCACCGCCGACAACATCCCTTCCTACCTGTACCGGGTGGGCAAGTTCAACTTCACCAAAGAGTTGCTATTCCTCAACAACGCCGACCGGCTGGTCATCAAATACACCATTCTGGACGACTTCGACAGCGCCTCTTTCATCTTCAACCCCCTGTTGGCCTTCCGTTCCATCCACAGCCTCACCCATTGCAACAATGCGGTGAAGACCGGTTTTGAGACCGTGGATCAGGGCGTGGGATTCTGTCTGTACGACAACTTCTCGCCCGTGTACATCCAATGCTCGGAGCCTGTCCTTTACGAGCACAACCCGCAATGGTACCGCGATGTGGAGTACGAAGAGGAGCTGAAGCGTGGCTATGACGGGCTTGAAGATCTCTTCATGCCGGGGCGGCTGACTGCCCAAGTATCGGCCAAAGAGTTTTATATCACCATTGGCACAGAGCCCATCGACCCCAAGGAGCTTGCCGACCTCTACCAACAGGAGAGCGCACATCACACCAACCGTTCCTCCTTCTTCAATTGCTTGAAGAATGCCGCGGAGCAGTTCATCGTCAAGCGCAACGGCCATACGGAGATCATCGCTGGTTATCCCTGGTTCGGCCGCTGGGGTCGCGACACCTTCATCGCCCTGCCTGGACTGACGCTGGCCCTGAACAAGACTGAGTTATGCAAGGAGATCATGGACGATATGATTGCCGAGATGAACGAAGGGCTCTTCCCGAACATCGGCAATGGCTCCTCGGCCGCCTACAACTCCGTGGATGCCCCGTTATGGTTCTTCCGCACCCTTCAACTGTACGCAGAGAAGACCCGCACCAAACGTAAGATATGGGAGGAGTACGGAGACACCATGAAGAAGATCCTCAACGCCTACCGCCATGGCACCCTCAACCATATCCATCGTCTGGACAACGGGTTGATCTATGCCGGCGGCGAGGGGTTGGCCCTGACCTGGATGGACGCCATCGTGGACGGCAAGCCAGTCACCCCACGCACTGGCTGCCAGGTGGAGATCAACGCGCTTTGGTACAATGCCGTCAAATTCAGCATCGAGGTGGCACAGAGTGCCAAGGACAAAGAGTTCGTCAACGAATGGGAAGAACTCATCAAGGACTTCCCGACAGTCTTTAAGGACAACTTCTGGTCCAAGGAGATCGGCTATCTCGCCGACTACACCAATGGCGCCTACAAGAATTTCCAAGTACGTCCCAACATGATGATTGCAGCCTCCCTACCCTATTGTCCGGTCAGTGAGAAGATCCGCCAGCTGATCCTGAAGCGCACCTGCGAGGAGCTGCTTACCGAGAAGGGTATCCGCAGCCTCTCTCCGAACGACTCGGAATACAAGGGACACTATCTGGGCAACCAAGCCGAACGCGATGCCGCCTACCATCAGGGCACCTGCTGGATATGGCTGCTCTTCCCGTTCACCGATGGCATGTTCGCGGTATATCAGGACTCCTGCGTCCCCTTCTTGGAGAAGGTACTCTACCGTTTCGACAGCTGTATGACCCACTACGGCATCTCCACGGTGGCAGAGATCACAGACGGCGACCCTCCTTTCAAGCCCAATGGCTGCATCTCACAGGCGTGGAGCGTGGCAGCACTGCTCTACATCAAATGGCGCCTGGATCAGCATTCAAATAAATGATTTAAACGTAAAGAATAAACACAAACGATATGAGAGTTTTAATGTTTGGATGGGAATTTCCGCCACACATCTCCGGAGGTTTGGGCACAGCCTGCTATGGACTTACCAAAGGCCTGTCCATCAACGGCGTGGATGTCACCTTCGTCATGCCGAAAGCCTCGGGCGATGAGGACCCGACCTACGTACGGGTTGTCAACGCCAGTGATGTGGAGGTGGACACTCGTATGGCCAGTTTTTACACACGAGATCAGCAGGTCTCCTACCTGCAAGTCAACACCAACCTGATCCCCTACGTCGGGCTGGACGACTATTACAATGTAGTCAACCAACTGGACAGCGGACTGATAGACGAGCACACCGTCGGGACTCGTCGGCGCTACATCTTCACGCCGGGCTACGGCCCCAACCTGATGCAGGAAGTGGCCCGTTATGCGGAAGTGGCCGCGGAGATTGCGAAGAATGAGGAGTTCGACATCATCCACGCGCACGACTGGCTGACCTACCGTGCCGGCATAGCCGCCAAACGTGTGAGTGGCAAGCCCCTGGTAGTCCACATCCATGCCACCGAATATGACCGCTCGGGTGAGAACAACCGCAACGACATCGTCTATAACATGGAACGCGAGGGCATGATGGCTGCCGACGCCGTGTGCGCCGTCAGCAACCTGACTCGCCAGATTGTCATTGAGAAATATGGCATCCCGGCCGACAAGGGTACACCCTTCACAATGCCGTGGTCCCCAACCCTCAGAAGCACGCCTTCGCCCGGAATGTGAACGAGAAGATCGTCACCTTCTTGGGACGTGTCACCTTCCAAAAAGGACCGATCTACTTCGTGGAGACGGCCAAGATGGTACTGGACCGCGACCCCAACGTGCGCTTCGTGCTGGCCGGCGACGGCGACATGATGCAGGTGGTCATCGACCGTGTGGCGGAACTCGGCATCTCCGACCGCTTCCACTTCACCGGCTTCCTGCGCGGCACCGACATCGACAAGATGTTCGGCATGAGCGACGTCTATGTGATGCCCTCCATCTCCGAGCCCTTCGGCATCTCCCCTCTGGAAGCCATGCAGTCCAAAGTGCCCGTCATCATCTCCAAACAATCGGGTGTGTCAGAAGTGCTGAACTATGCCATCAAGGTTGACTTCTGGGATATCAACGCCATGGCCGACGCCATCTACGGCATACTCCACTACCCCTCCCTGTACAACATCCTGTCTGTGAAAGGACAAGAGGAGGCCAACAACCTGAAATGGGAGGATGTGGCCAAAAGACTCAAAATCATTTATGAAAAATACGTATGATATGAAAAAGATATGTTTTCACTTTCAGATTAGCCAGCCCTTCCGGCTGCGCACCTATCGGTTCTTCGACATCAACGAACGACATGACTATTATGACGACTATCAGAACCATTACCTCACCCAACGTCTAGCCGAACGCTGCTACCTGCCTGCCAACAAGATGATGTTGGACCTCATCAAGAAATACGAGAAACAGTTCAAGCTCAGCTTCAGCATCTCCGGAAGCTCCATCAACCTCTTCAAACAATACTGTCCGGAAGTCATTGACAGTTTCAAGGAGCTGATTGCCACCGGCTGCGTGGAGATCACGGGCAACACCTACACCCACAGCATCGCCTCCTTGAACAACAAGACCACCTTCCTGGAACAAGTGAAATTACAGGAGAAACTGCTGAAGGAGACCTTTGGCGTGAAACCCAAGAGTTTCTGCAACACGGAGATCATCTACTCCGATGAGATTGGCGAATGGCTAAGCGAAGCCGGCTATCAGGTGGTCCTCACAGAAGGCGCCCGCCATATCCTCGGCTGGAAGAACACCTCCTTCCTCTACTGCAACCCTTATCAGACCGACTTACGCCTGCTGCTCCGCAGCTATCGCTTATGCGATGACATCACCCTGCGTTTCCAAGACCGCTCTTGGGACCAGTATCCGCTGACGGCCGACAAGTATATGCAGTTCCTGCATAACACCATGGGCGAAAGCGATGGACCGCTCTTCAACTTTTTCTGGGACTATGAGACGATGGGCGAGCATTATCCCGCCGAAACCGGCATCTTTGACTTCTTCAGAAGCCTCATTGACAAGCTGGTACAGAGCGGCTCCTTCCAATTCATCTCCCCAACCGATGTACTGACCATGGACACCCCGGTCTCCACACTCCACGCCCCGTGGCCCATTTCCTGCTCCGGCGAAGAAAAAGACACCAACGAGTGGATTGGCAACTCCCTACAGCAAGAAGCTTTCAACCAACTCTTCAAACTGGAAGACTTATATAAAAAGTCCAAAAACAAAGAGGCCAAACTGGCCTGGCTAAGACTGCAAGGTGCCGATCATTTCAACTTCATGAGTAACAAATGGCTGGAACACCGGTTTGTGAAACGCAACTTCGAAGTCTATTCATCTCCTTACCAGGCATTCATCAACTACATGAATGTACTGAACGACATCAAAATCCAACTTTCCGAATAAAGACTTTCCATAATGTGCACCACATCTCCCAGGTTTGGATTCCTGTCTCTTGTAGCCTTCCTGACGCTGCTCTCACTATCCCAAACTATTTCAGCTCAAGAGTTGCGGGGACGAGTCGTCGAGATTTCATCGGAAGACACGACCGCTATTCCCATGGCCACCATCCAGTGGCTCCACACAGACGTGGGCACCTTCACCGATGGTGACGGCCGCTTTACCATACGCCGCACCAAGAGCGACACCCTGATCGTCAATTTCCCCTTGTTGGCAACCGACACGGTCATCGTGCCATCATCCACCCATGACATCCTCATACAGCTCGACCGTTCCAAGCAGTTGCCGGAGGTCCGTATCACCTCGGGCGACGGTTCTTACGTGTCGGCCCAACCCATCCTGACAACCGTCATCACTCAGGAAGGCCTGCGACGGGCAGCCTGCTGCAACCTGGCGGAAAGCTTTGAGGGCACCATCGCGGTGGACATGGACTTCACGGACGCCGTGACCGGGGTCAAGCAGATCTCCATGTTAGGCCTGGCAGGCACCTACAGCCAGATCATGATCGAAAACGTGCCCTACATCCGGCTGCTCACCCAGCAGTTCGGCCTTGGATTTATACCCGGCAGCTGGATGGAGTCGATACACGTTTCCAAAGGAATCACCTCTGTCACCAACGGCTACGAGGCTATCAGCGGCCAGATCGACGTGGAGTACAAGAAGCCCGTGACCAACCGCGAGCAGCTGTTCCTTAACCTGTACGGCAACAGCATGGGCCGCGGGGAACTCAACCTCAACACCCGCTTCAGGGTGGACAAAAAAGAGCGCGCCAGCACCATGCTGTTCCTCTCGGCCAGCGACCAGTTCGCCAAGATGGACATGAACAAGGACGGCTTCATGGATGTGCCCCGCGACCGGCAGGTCAGCGTGATGAACCGCTGGGATTTTGACATCCCCGACAAATATGACCATCGTACGCTTCTGAACTTCGTATGGGACAACCGCTTCGGCGGGCAGATGGCCTTCAAGCCCTCCATCAGCGCCACGCAACCCGACGTCTATGGCATAGCCATTGATCATAAGAAATGGGACATCATCACCAAAAACGGATTCTTGCTCAAAGGTCCCGAAGAGAGCATCGGCACCATCCTGCACTACACCGGCCACAATATGATCGGACAGTTTGGCAGGAACCATTATACAGGAAAACAACAGTCTGCCTACTTAAACATCCTTTACAGCAGAAAGTTTGGAGAAACACTACGGCACAAGCTCACCGCTGGTGGCAGTTTTCAATGCGACTATCTGCACGATTGGCTGTATAACGATGATGACCAACTGCCCAGCGGATCACCCTTCCAGCTTTTGCGTTGGGGTGATGAAAAGTTCGAAATGGTTCCCGGAGTATTTGCCGAATACGCCTATATTATAAAAGATAAACTAGTGGTGATGCCAGGCATCCGGTTAGATTATAATATCATGTATAATCGTTTGTTCTGGACACCGAGGTTGCACATCAAATGGCAGGCAACACCCACTTTATCCGTCCGCATGTCGGCGGGCAAAGGCTACCGCACTTCGTCCACCATGGCTGAGAACGTAGCCTTGCTAAGTTCTAACAGAAGGGTTTATCAACGCGATGAAGAGCAACCCGAGGAGGCTTACAACACAGGTGTCAGCATCGTGAAACAATGGCGTATGCGGGGTGGCACTGCCTCGTTCTCCATCGACTACTTCTACACACACTTCATCAATCAAGTAATCATCGACTTAGACGAAAGCCCGCACAAGATCATCTTCTACAACCTGAACGGCCAATTCAACGGCACGGGCAACCGGTCGCGGTCGCACGCCGCGCAAGCGGAGTTGATCCTCAAACCCCTGCCTCGCTTTGAGTTGCTCTTCGCCTACCGCTACAACGATGTGCGCTACAGCGTGCACGGCATCATGCGGGAGAAAGACCTGATGAGTCCCCACAAAAGCATTGTAAGTATCAGCTATAATACGAAATACGACAAGTGGAAGTTCAACGTGACGGCCCATGTGAACGGACCCGCGCGTCTTCCCGACACGCACAACAATCCCGAGCCCTATCAGCGCCCCGACTACTCCAAGACCTACGTCATGCTCAATGCGCAGATCACCAAGAAATTTAGACGATGGGAGATCTATGTCGGCGCGGAGAACATGCTCAACTACAAGCAGAAAGACCCCATCGTGGCCGCTGATGACCCATTCGGGAATTATTTTGACGCCACCATGATCTATGCTCCCATCACGGGCATCATGGGATATGCCGGCATCCGATTATCCTTACAATAAAACAAGTATCACCTCGTTATCACTATCCAAAAAGAACATATCATGAGAAAAATCTTCATCACCTGCCTTATCATCCTGGCAACCTGCATGGTCCATGCTCAAAGTTGCGGTTTACACGAAATGGGTATTGACACCATCACTATCCAGACCAACGGAGTATGCAAGCAGTGCGCCGACCGATTCATGGCCAATGTACCTTACTTTAAGGGGGTGACCGACTGCCAATACGACATGCAGACCTCCAAGCTCTTCATCAGCTATCAATGGAGAAAGACCAACCCCGACAAGTTGCGCAAGCAGATCAGCAAGTTAGGATACAACGCCGACGAAGTGCCCGCGGACCCCAAGGTGCGTGCCAAGCTCCCCGCCTGTTGCAGGATGGAAGAAAGGCACTGAAAGGGTGATGGTGTGGCGCGCATATTGCAGGCCGTGGGTCTGCAGGTATTGGTAGCCAAGGAGCCGCACGGGCCCAATCGCACGCCGTAGGTGTGCGGGCGGGATGTATCTACGTATGGCAGGGGTGTAGCGCGGTTGGCGCAAAAGGTAAGTCTTCGCGCGGAAAGATGTTTTTGTCTCGAAGAGGATGTCGAATAGGATATTGTTATCATATTTTACTATTTATGATTCAATTGTAATATGGGAAATGTCCAGTATTCCCACGATGGACGAACAGGAAAATACCAATCACTATAATTTCGTTTGTTATATATGTCCTCTCTCACATATACTGTCTGTGTTGAAGGATCACCTATTATTTTCTTGCCATATAGGTCTAACCTATAATTATACATTAGTTCATAATCAAGATAGCCTGTGACAAATTGTGGAATAGAGAGGTCAAAAACATTGGCTGTATTGTCCTTTATAGCATAATTGGCTTCTGCATATGCCCTTCTAGAGACCTTTGATTTAGGATAGATTCTTATGGTAAAACCCAATGGGGCGAGATTTGAATCTTTTGGAAGTACAAACTGAGGACTGCTCTGATAATAATCTTTAACAAACCATGTCATCGTGTCAACAGCAGTAGCTTGGTCAATCTTTTTGTAATCTACACTCAGAGCGTAAAAATAGTGGGGCCGAAGCATGTTCGAACTGTCTTTTTGAGCCGGCATGGAAATATTAACAGTCAGATTAGGGCTATTATCAGTTCTTTCAGACACAACTACATTAACCTCATTGGATAGCGTACTGTCAGAATAAAGATAATATGCCTTCTTCTTAAAAGGTATATATGTCCCAAAACTGATCAAATTGTTGTTGTCAGCATACGGAGGGCATATGTCACACGGAATATTAAACAATTTATATGTTCCATCTGCATAGAATACATAGTATGACCCCAAACTTTTGAATATCACGCTATCTTGTTGGGAGAATGTATTTATGCATAGGAATGTCAATAGCCCAAACAGTAGAAATCTCTTTATCATTTTTTATTCTTCATTTTATAGATGGAAGTCGAAACTTGTGGTCACAGCATTCTTTCTTGTATTTAGAAGCGACATACAATTGAATACTTTCATTGTTGTCAACTTGCCCTAGTGGGAGGTGTGGCATACTTTGTGGAGAAAATGCCATCTGGGACCGATATGCCATATACTCTTCATCACAATTGTTGTCGCTAAACAAGAAACCATTCTCATCAAACCCCCAGTATTGTGTAGCGGCATTGCGTCTTTCGTTGCAGGACAGTGTCTTCCAAGCATTTCTACGAGATAGATGAAACGCTTCATGCCATGCAGATCCATCTTTCAAATACTCATTACTATTATCTTCAATGTAGTTAATACTTATTGTCCCGCTTTCTTGTCTGGACACATTGCCAGTTGCCAGCAATGACTTGTTAAAAGTATATTTCTGCCCCTTTTCCTTACCCATAGAAATCAATCCATCAATTCCTTCTTGCAAAAGTTTATACTCCCTGCTCGATGGGTCATACTGTTTTTGTCGCGTTTGAGCTATGGAAATGGATGTTGTGCATAGTTAGCATCTTCAGGAGTTTCCCACTCTTCCCCATTCGGGTCCACCAACTTCACCGGGTTATTGGCGCAATAATTATAGGGCGATAAACTTGCATATTTGTCACTCATCGGGTCCACGCTCAGCCAGATGCTCAGATCGGAGCTGTAATAGCGTGAGCCAAAGTAGCTTAGGCCGGTTTCAACGTCCTTTTCTTTGGCGGAGAAGGTGTAAAACCAGTTAGGAGTTAGAAGTTTGGAGTTAGCAGTTAATGGGGATGGCGGGGGCGTAGTGTGTTTGGCGCAGGAAGGGAGGCTTCGCGCGGGGGAGGGAGAGGAGGGATATGGTGGGTGAGGGTTCATTGTTATGCGGTTGTATGAGTCGTATTCGTACTCCATCTTGAAGATATAGGATTGGGTGTCGAAGAGAAAGGTATTAAAATAATTATTACGTCTAGGCTATTATACTCTGAGAGCGCTAGTTGTTCATTGTTGATGATATTGAATTTGGTATTTTCTACCAATAAGTTCAAGAATACGTTTTGAATCAGGGAAAAATTCGATAGAATTATACTCAACTGACAATAAATTCATTAGAAGATCCTCATAATAGGAATCTCTTTTAACAAAGGATACTAAATCCAATAAAAATCTTTCACGATGAGTATGTCGATACAAAAAGAATGCGGAACGTATTCTAGAAGCTACATGGGATTTGGGATTGCTTGTAATTTGAATCATTCTTTCAATAATTATTGGAAAAAAGGAACACTTTAGGTTGTAAAAAAGGTAATCTATGGATGACATTTGAACATAATCATCGTCACCACCATATTTATTTAGGAAATCAATACATTTTTTATAAGGCAATTCAATGTTGTAAATAATAGAAAAATCTATTAAATCTGAAACAAAAAGCCTATTTGGATTGTCCAAATGTTCTATAATAAATTGTTTTATTATAACAATGTTATCCTTTGAAAATTGTTTATTTGTCAATAAATAATCACCCAAGTCAGCATAAGACATCTTATGCAAAAGGGACACTAGTTTCTTATTTGAAACACCTTTATTGTTTGCTATACGTTCTTTAGAAGTTAGAAGATTTGACTCTTGTTTTTTTTTCATGAGATCGATATATTGTTTTATTTGTCCTTACTTTGTCTAGAATGTATTAATCCTCTGTTTTTTCTGTCTTTTTTCAGTTTTTGTTTTTCAGTAGGCGAGATAGTATTATTACGTTCCTTTTCTTCAAGGATCTTTCTTTCATCAGTAGTGAGTTTATCATTGTTCACACCATGTTGTGACATTAATATGAAATCCTGTAACTTTATCACACCTGCCGTGATTATTGCTGTTGATAATATTATCGGTATTGCAACATCATCTGCAATTCCAAAACCAGTCCAATCGTCAGATGTAATTAGCAGACAAGTAGTGGCGTCTGAAGACAGTATATTATTTGCTTTGGAATTTGATTGTTTGTAAAGAATCATTGGCGAAGAAACCACCCCTACGTTGTCTAGTCCTATAGTTGGACTATCGGATTCATCGTGATTTTTCGGTTTTGTATAACTCGTTCGTGTTCTTTTGTTATCTATTAAATAATTACCCGAAAAAGTATCTTTCTCAGATCGCTTGTGGATTTTTCCTCCAGTATGATGCTCTTTTCGATATTGCCTTGCTTCAGCACGCGTGTCAAATTTGCCATTAGGATCTACCAAAATTATGGGTTGATTCCTACAATATGCGTATGAAGAAGTGCTTGCATATTTGTCACTCATCGGGTCCACGCTGAGCCAGATGCTCAAGTCGCTGCTATAATACCGTGAGCCGAAGTAGCTTAATCCCGTCTCGGAGTCGCGTTCTTGGGCGGAGAAGGTGTAAATCCAGTGAACAGTGAGCAGTGAACAGTGAGCAGTTGAGGGTGGTGGAGCGGATGTGGCGTGTTTGGCGCAGGAGAGAAGGCTTCGCGCGGGGAAGAGAGGAGGATAATATGACTGGTAAGTGGCCATTATTATTTGTCGGAGTGACAAGTACGAAAAATATCTTAAATGGAGCGAAAGTACGAAAAAAGAACTAACTTAGACAAAGATGTTTTTATAGCGGCTTAAATATTGTGTACATAGATTTTCGTTTTATGGGGTTATTGATATCAACCCCTATTTCGTCAATATTCTTCCCATTAAGTGGTTGACCCATAACGGATATGCATTCTGAAATAATCGTTCCGTCAAGCAGATATAGGCCATTGAATTCTGGACAAGAAATACCACAACAATAATTTGCACCATATAAATGCACATACAGATTATCTGCTCCCTGCAACAGTTCGATGTCAAATATTGGTGTTTTTAGAAAATGAACTTTTCTGCTATTAATCACAAATTGGCGTTTAGGGACAGGTATGACATGCCTCTTAAGAGGCTTCCCGTTATGATAAAAAATCAATTCTTGAGAAAGAATATATGGATACGAAAAACCATACTCTTTCCATATAATATCATAATTGTTTTTTTCAATCACAGACTTTAACACTACAGTGTATTCCCCATGCGTTAGTGTGAGAAGCATGCTTTGATTGTCCGGAATCCGGTTGCAGCCACAAAGACAGATTAAAAACAGCAATATTGATAGTCTCTTATTCATTCGTGATGCATTTTGTGTTTGACACGTTTATCTGTGTAGAGATCCCCTAGGCGTTGCTGTCGTTGAGATACCGTGTAATTCCATTGCTCTATATGCTGTATATAATCATTAAAAACTTTACTAATTTGGTCACTAAAAAGTGTAGCACTTTTATCGGGTGCAAAGATAGAAAAAAGTCGGTTCAGTAACATAAAAAATATGAATACCTTAGCAGAGAAATATGGCCATTACCCACACTAGCGGAAACAAGGAAATATCCTCCGCAGCTTTCATGAAAATTAAGAAATTATAATCCATATTAACTACCCCGCCCTTTGGGCACCCCTTCTGAGAATCAGAAGGGGAATTGGCGCCTCGTGGCACGGAAGTGCCACCGTATGATTGTAGAGAGCATCATGCCGGTCTTATTTGTCTTTTTTTGGTCAACATCTATATCATTACCTTTTTAAAAGGAAAAATCAACACAAGTACATTCAAGATTCTTCCATCATTTTTTCATCTTATTTATTAAAACTATAAGTTCAACGTGGAAAATTCTAAAAATAATATCTAAAGCAATCTATTGTCTCTGAAAATTCCTACATTTGCCCCCGCAATGCACACCCCGCCCCGACATACCGCCCGCACACCTCCGGCGTGCGATTGGGCCCGTGCGGCTCCTTGGCTACCAAAACCTGCAGACCTACGGCCTGCGCCATACACACTACGCCCCCGCCATCCCCATTAACTGCTAACTCCAAACTGAAAACTGACAACTCCTAACTGCACTTACTCCCCGAACAACCTCGTTTAATACCTGAACCATCCCGAACAGGTTCTGCCCTGCAATTCCGAATAAGCCAAGACAATCACATGCGAACCAGCTAGTTATGAGCATGTCGCAAGAGATTGAAAAAGATTCCAGAAAAAGTGCATTTTTTGTCTTTTTTTATGTTACACTTTCCGATAAAGTTTCTAATTTTGCCACGTCATATTTTCAGATTCTGTTTGATGGATCTCGCAGAGGCTGAAGATATGGCGTGAAAGAACTTATAAAAATAGCATCACTCAATCATTCAATCTATTATGAAAAAGACTATCTTCACCCTCATGACTCTTGTAGCCCTTTTGATGTGCGGCTGCGAACAAGGCCCCGACAATCCTGGCGGCAACGGCGGCAACGGTAACAACAACCCCGACGAAACCTCCATTGACATCACACCCTATCTGGGCAAATACCTGATGAGCCGCCACACCGAGCTCTCCATCAATGTGCTCGGCATGTTTTCCTTCCCGCTCGACAAAGACCTTGATGTTGAAATGGTCACCGTGAAATCCGACCCTGCTGTCGAAAACGGCGTGATCATCAGCAACAACGACGCTCTTTATCTGCACGGTATTGTTGACATTGACGGTCTCCATCTTGAAAACGACACGGTCAATATGGTCATTGACACCACCATCGGGAACTATCCCATCAACTTCGGTGTCAGCGTCAGCATGTCCCATCCCACCATCCAACCACCGGTAGACGGCATTATGGAATGGACCAGCATCGCAAGCGGCAGTGCCTCCACCACCGTCCTAGGCATCCCCATCAACGCAGTCCTCACCGGCGACATGCGCTATAAAACCATCTTAAGCCACTAATCATTATGAAACAGCTATTTAAACGCATCTTGCTCCCTCTGTTCGTTCTACTGTTAGCAGGACCTGTCATGGGCCATGCAGCCCACCATTCCCTGCTGAAGAACGACACGGTACGGTATGACAACAACGGCACCCTAATCATCAACACGACCCCCTTGTGCAAGAATGTCTTTGGTTTTAACGGCACCACGCCAGTCGAGATATACATCAAGAGCGGCAAGGTACAGAAGGTGGTCGCCCTGCCTAACGAGGAGACGCCGAGTTTCTTCCAGCGCGCAGCCGTCATCCTGAAGTCCTGGGAAGGCAAGAAGATTTCCGAGGCAGTCAAGCTGAAGGTAGATGCCGTCAGCGGGGCCACCTACTCATCCAACGCCCTCATCCAGAACGTGCAGGCCGGATTGAGCTACGCCCAGAAGAATGCCAAGCGCCTGGGAGTCAGCACCTCTTCTTTCTATCCGATTCTGATCACCGTACTGGGAATCGCTCTCTTGTTGTGCCTTGGGCAGTATCTGGTACGCCGTCTCAAAATCAAAAACTAACAGGATGAACGCCAACGGCTCCAAAGGAACTTTCAAAAGCATTCTCCCCTACCTGCTCCTCCTTCTGGTCAGCGGGATCATGCTGTTTGTCGCTTTCCGCTTGCCGCCGAAGAAGAACCTCAAGTCGCTCGCCTCTGCCGCCCCCTCTTCCAAAGAGTTGCTGACGATGCTGCAGCGACAGAACAAGATTGCCTCCACCGAGATCACCATCCGCAAGATCGGCATCTATGAGTCTGGCACCGAGTTCGTCTCCATCAACCCCGCGACCTGGAAGTTGGGCACGCGCCTCTGCGTCATCCCGGTGGACATCAAGATCCTGTATGGCATCGACTTGAACGACATGAAGCCCAACGATGTGCAGTTACTTCCTCATGACACCGTCCTGATTCGTCTTCCCCAGCCAAAGATCATCGATCGTTCTTTTGAGCCCGTCAGCAACCACCAGGAGGTGGTCGCCCTCACCACCGGAAAACGCAAGAAGGTGGGGGAATCCACCATGCAGCAGGTCAAGACCATGGCCTTCCAGGATGTGATTGCCGACGAAAAGCAACTCAAGAACAGCTTCTCCGATGAGATTGTGCAAAACATAGAGATAGTCTTCACCTCCATGCTGCGTCCTATGGGACTCACGCCTAAGTTTGTCACCCAAAACAGTCAGCCATGAAACGAAAAGGTCTTAAAATCGGCATCATCGCACTCTTTGTCGTGTCGTTTATCCTGTTGATTTGGATGATTAGCCGGCGTTCCCACACCGAGGAGATCACCCTGAAGCCCACCATAGCCTCTGTGGAATCCGTGCGTCCCACCGGCATCCTCTACCTTTACTCCACCATCACCGAGGAGTATGCCAAGGGCTCCTTCATGGGCAGTGGCCTCGGGAGCAGCATCTTGGGCAAAGACAAGGGTATCTTGAAGAAAGAGCACGACTGTGTACAGGTGCTGCGCCAACAGGTAAACTTCACTCTGGACTTGGACAAGGTCACCTACACGGAAGATCCCGAAGAGGGCTCCAACAAGGTCTTTGTGACCCTTCCCGCCATAGAGTTTCATCAATCGACCTTGAGCAGCTGGTTCACCTCCGACAGCGAAAACGAGGAGCATGCGGTCAGCTTTGACGCCAAGCCTCTGATCAAGGAGGTGGAGCGCAAGGTGGCCAAGAAATACAACACCGCGGAAAACCGCAAGAAATCCAAACAAATCGCCAAAGAAACCATCACCACTTTTCTGGCCCAATGCGGAAGAGAAGCGGTATTCACAGAATAACACCTGCCCTATGAGAAACTATTTCCTGCTATTGTTGGCCTTTACCAGTCTGATCTGGTGCAGCGGTTGCAAACACCGCGTGGAGACCAACGCGCTGAACGGCATCACCTCGTTGGCACAGCTTGCCGGCGGCGAGGTGACCACAGACTCCATCGCTATCATCGACTCCATGCGACAATATAGCATTCCCGCCAAAGTAAGCGTCAAGGCTGATTTTCCAACAGACGGGAACTTCCTGGTCGTCAACAGCATTCGCGAATGGATATCGGAGCAGCTGGGCGGCTCCTTCACTGGCACACCTGACAATGGAAAGGCCATGCTGACCCATTATGCACAACAGGCCCTCCAAGACCTGAATGACTGCGCCAAAGACTTCGGCGCAGAAGATTCAGCCTTCATAGAGGGGATGGTCTTTGACACCGACATCCAGATCGAGAAGATTCACGAGACTGACCAATATGTGACCTACAATTATTATGAGCAGGGCTATTCCGGTGGAGCCCACGGCTGGCGTGTCGCCCACGGGCAGACCTTCCGCAAATCGGATGGACGGCGTGTAGGACTTGACTTCTTTCAGAACGAAGAGCTGGACAACCTGGCTTCGATCTTGAAGAAGGAACTGCTCAAAGACTTTTTCGAGAATGACACCGCCGAATTCCGGAACTCGATGTATGACTACTATACAACCCTGCCGTTGCCGGAGTACCCGCCCTATTTTACGAAAGATGGCGTTTTCTTCGTTTATCAACTATATGAGATTGCGCCCTACGTTGTCGGCATGCCCTCCTGCAAACTCCCCTACTCCACCATCGAACCAATGCTCACCTTGGCGGGCAAAGAACTGCTTCACACCAGAAGCATAGCCACCAAATAGGCTCTTTTCATTCTATAGAGTGGTCAGCACATCACCTTCGGAGGGATCGAGGGTGAAGATGTCATCGTTGGAGACACGGATGACAAACAATCCTCTTTGGTGTGCATACAGATCAGAATCACGCTCAAAATTGACCCCTGCCACAGCCAAAAAGATCTTCTTGTCGGCATATTCGGGACATATCTCTTTAAAAAGTTTCATCTGATCAATGAAATGATCGATCTCCTTTTTGGTACAGTTTATTTTCACTTCTGTAATGATTGCGACATCGTCGTCCAAGAGCAGAAGATCCACTTCCAGTTTTTTGCCCATCCCCTTGTTGTACTTTTTGAAATTCTTCCAACAACGGTTAATCGCATAACCCCTGTCCTGAAACATCTTAACAGTGGAGGGCTCCATCAGTCCTTCAATGATATGACCAGCCTGAGAGGTAAACCGTGTCGTGAGCAGGTTCATGTTCTCCCGCAATTGCCGATCTGTGTCCTTGATATACGCTTCTGTTCTCAAGTTCTCTTCGTGGAGTGCTTTGATCATCCGATCCGTTTCCTGCATACGTCGATCCGTTTCTTGCATGCTCTCCCTAAGTTTCTCCATGTCCTCCCGGAATTGTTTCTGCAAAGCCCAAATTTCATCCTGTGGCCTTGCGTAGTTTTGATTAGTGACAGTAGTTTTCATTGCATTTTTAATTATTTGTTTCAAAATGCAAAAATAATAAAAAAATTTTAACTATGCAAGAAAGGGCCAAAAAATTATGGATGCTCCGTCCGCTGGCTTTTCAACTTCTCCCAGCGCTCCTTGGCGTATTGCTGCATATCGGCAATCTCGTCGTTCTCATCCACGATCTCCAGGCCCAGGATGGTCT
The DNA here is from genome assembly GCA_017544105.1 of Bacteroidales bacterium. Taxonomy (GTDB): domain Bacteria; phylum Bacteroidota; class Bacteroidia; order Bacteroidales; family WCHB1-69; genus F23-D06. Next base: position 34,345 of record JAFYEU010000099.1, on the reverse strand, counting down.
CAATGACATCCTCCAACGTGATGATACCCTGGAAGCTGCCGTAATCGTCAATAACCACGGCGATATGGTCGTTCGTACTCTGGAAGGAGTCCCAGATATCGCCGATCGTGGTCTCCTCATTGAACGAGACGATCTCGCGTCTCACCTCGCTCAGCGGCGTGTCGAACTTATCCTCCGCCAAGAGTTCCAGCACATCGTTACGGAGCACATATCCGGTGATATAATCCGGCGACTCGGCATAGACGGGAATACGGGAATAGGGCGACAATTCCTCATCCTTGTAAAAGTCTTGCAGAGAGAGGTTCTCACTGGCGATGGCCGCCACCACACGTGGGGTCATCACATCGTAAGCCTTGATATTATCGAGTTGGATGATATTCTGGATCACCTTGTTCTCCGACTCGTCGATCACACCCTCCTCCTCGCCGATATTAGCCATGGCGGACACCTCATCACGGCTGACCACCGCCTGGTCGTCCTCATTTCTGGAAATCAGATAGCTGAAGAGTTCCATCAACTTCACAATAGGGAACAGAATATATATCAGGGCGTTCATCGGCTTGGCAAGCCACAGGAACTTACGGTAATAGATCGTACCTATCGTTTTGGGGATGATCTCTGAAAAAATCAGGATGAGAAGGGTCATGGCGGCCGAGATGATGCCAAACCAGTGGTTGCCCAAAAGGAGTGTTGTCTGATGGCCCACACCTGCGGCACCAATCGTATTGGCAATGGTGTTGAGCGACAGGATAGCGGCCAGCGGTCTGTCCGACTCCTCCTTCATTTTCATCATCAGCACCGCATTAGGATCCCCCTCCTCTTCCCGCATGGAAATATAGGAAATCGGCGTGGAAAGCAGCACCGACTCCAACAGGGAGCAGCAGAACGACACAATCAAAGTGCCAAGGAGAAAAGCCAGCAGAACGATCATTTATGAATAGAAAAAAAATCTTTATAAATCGGCGGCAAAAATAATCAATTCTATGACACGAAGAAAGAAGAAATTTAATTTTAAAACAGACACTTATTGTTCATCCATAAACGGTTCTTATAAGTATCGAATTCCACCATAACTCTCCGTCTGAAAAAACAACGACAACAGGAGATACTTACCTACTTGACAGGACTCGCGTGTTGATGTCATCTTTGGTCGGCCGTATTGTACCTATCCTTACTCTCCTTCTATCGTGTGCGCGATTTTGTCCACATTCATGCTGCGGGCGCTGGAGTCGAGAATCTCCTTGTAGATGCCGCCCTGGCGATAGACCTCATCGGGCGTGCCAGACTGCTCCAGATGGCCTTTCTGCAAGACAAAAATCTTGTCGGCATCGATAATCTGCCCGATGTTGTGGGAGATGATGATGACCGTGCGGCCCGCCTTGATGGCGTCGATGCTGGCCTTGATCTGTTCCGTGGCGATGGCATCCAGACTGGCCGTCGGCTCGTCGAGGAAGATGATGGGCGGGTTCTTGATGAACATACGGGCGATGGCGATACGTTGCTGTTGGCCGCCACTCAGCTGCAGGGCTTGCGACTGGAATCCATTGGGCAGCTGGACAATCTGGTCGTAGATATAGGCTTTCTTGGCTGCCTCCTCCACCTCCTCGAAGGTAGCATTCGGACAGCCATATCGGATGTTCTCCTCAATCGTGCCGCTGAAGATGTGATTCTTCTGCAACACCAGTCCCACGTTGTCGCGCAGCCACTGCGTATCCCAATCCCGCAAATCAACCCCGTCCAGCTTGATGCTGCCGCAGTCGGGCTCATAGAACTTGTCGAGCAGGTTGACGACGGTGCTCTTGCCCGCGCCGCTCAGCCCGACCAACGCGGTGATCTTGCCCGGTTCAATGTTCATGCTGACATCAAACAGCGCCTGGGTGCCGTTGCCGTAGGTGAAGTCCACCCCGCTGATCTCGAAATTGCCCACCACCTTTTCAGGACGATAGTGGCCTCGATCCTCTATCTCCTTTTCATCATGAAGGATGCCAAAGAAGCCCTCGGCATAGATGAGCGCGTCGTTCATATCGTCATAGATACGGTGCAGTTGACGGATGGGGGCGCTTACATTGTTGAAGAGCAGCACGTGGTACATGATCTTACCGATGCTCATGCCCGGGTAATGGATCAGCACCAAGTAGGCGGTCAGGATGATGATGAGCACCGTGCCGATTTGTTCCACAAACGACTTCACGCCATTGTAGATATAGCTTAGCCGGCGGGTAGTCATCTGCTGGTCCGTGATCTGCTGTTGCAAGGTGGCCTGGCGTTTCGCCTCAATATCCTCGCGGTTGAAGGACTTGATGACGGTGATGCTCTCGATTATGTTGAGGATGCCCTGGCTCAGTGCCTGGTGGCTTCCGAAAATGCCGCGGCGCCAGCCTTTCAGATGTTTCGCCTGCAAATAGGTGATATAGAAATAGATGGGCACAATACAGAGTGCTACCAAGCCCACATACACATTGGCCATGAACATCAAGATCAGGGCCAGGATGGCACTGGTGAAGAGCGGCAGGATTTCGATGAAGAGGTTGTTGACGGTGCTGCTGAGGCTGCTCACGCCGCGGTCGATACGCGACTGCAGCTTGCCGGGCTCATTGACATCCGAGGAGTAGAAGGCCATGCGGAAGGAGAGGATCTTGTCGATGACGCGCAGGGAGAGGTCGCGGCTGACCATGATGCGCATCTTCTCGCCGAAATAGCGCTGGGAGAAGGTCAGCAAGGCGGCAATCACCTCCTTGGCCAGCAGGATGACGCTGATGGTGATCAGGATCTTGGCGGCGGCGCTCCAGAGGAAGCTGCCTTGCTGCAACAGTTCGTTGATGGCATCCACGGCGCGGTCAAGGACCACCGCATTGACCTGTGCCATCAGGGAGCTGACGAAGGTGAAGATCAGCGTGGCGGTCACCAGCCATTTGTAGGGTTTGACAAACGGGAAGATGTTCTTGAGCAGTTCGCCCAGGGTCATCTTGCCCTCGATACCATCGACATTCTGGGGATTGTCCTTCCGTTTTTCTTGTTTATTCATACTGTTAGCTGTTGGCTATTGGCCATTGGCTATTAGCCGTTGGCTATTTTTCGTCGAGTTTATGGAGGGCGAAGCAGTAGGCGCCGATGGTCGTGGCCTGTGTAGTGCCCAGACGGGAGATGCCGATGGCGAGGCGTTTCTGGACATCGCACTTCACGGTACGGTCGGTGCCGAAGACGGGGATCTCGCGTTGTTCGCCTTGGATGAAGCGGTCGAGTTCGGCCTCGTCTTCCAGGTTATAGACGTAGGAGGGCACGCGCTGGATGGCGATGCCGGTGCGGGTGGTCAGTTTCGTACGCAGTTCGCGCAGCAGGGCAGGCATATAGATCTTGTGCGATTTGGAGACGCCACCACCCAGGACGATGATGCCATCGAGCATACAGACAGCGTTGGCGATGGTGTTGCCGGCCACCTCTCCGAAACGGGCGAAGGCCTTCAGCGCCGCTGCCTGGTCGCCAGGTTTGGTGCCGTCGGCAATCTGGTAGATGTCGTACGAGTCGGTATAGTCGGCCGCCTTGGGATCGTTGGCAAAGAGGCGGTAGTTGTGCAGCACGGCACGCGCCGACACGCCCTCCTCCACGATCAGCTCGGGTTCCAGCTTATTGGGGGTGCAGTAGATCTCGGAGCAGCAGTTGTCGCCGATATACATCTGGTTGTTGGTCGTGATGCCGATGCCAAAGCCGGTGCCGAGGATAAAGCCGACCATGTTGCGATAGACCTTGGCGCTGCCCCGCTCTTTGAGCACGCTGTTCACATGGGGCAGCAGGCCCTCCAGGGCTTCGCCATAGGTGAAGAGGTCGGCATCGTTGTTGATGAAGACCGGCAGGTTGAACTTAGACTCGAGGAACGGTCCCAGCGCCACTCCCTCCGCAAAGCAGGGGAAGTTGGTCAGCAGGGTCGGGAAGATGCCGTTGGGATAGTCGGCCGGTCCCGGGAAGGCGAAGCTGATAGCCACGGGCTTCTCCGGCAGGCGGGACATGACAGCCCCGAAGCCGTTCACGATGGTGTTCAGACATTTTTCAAGATTACGCGATTCGGAAGGGAAAGTAATCTCTTCCATCATAGGTTTGTTGCCTTGAATGGCACCGAAGCGGAAGAAGGTACCGCCGGCATCCATAGTCACCACTATTCTTTTATCGTTGTCGTACATAATGGATTACAATTATTTATGGTTGATAAGATTATTTACTTAATATTGATAAACGGCACGGCACCGCCTGTGTATTCGGGCAGCTTGCCATCCCACTTCTGCACAGCCTCATATTCCACCAGCTTGGGATTCTTCTCCAAAGCATTGGCCTTGATGCGTATAGCTTCCGCCTCGGCTTCGGCCTTGATCTTGGTCTGCTTGGCCTGCTCCTCAATCTGGATGGTCACATTCTTGGCTTTCAGGGCGTTCTGTTCGGCCACCTGCTTCTCCTTGATGGCTGTCTCGAACTGGTCGTCAAAGTCGATGTTGACCAGCTGGAAATGGATGTTGGTGAAATAGCGTTGGTCGAGGGTCTCCCGCAGTTTCGTCTCTATCTGAGCCCGCACCTTGTCGCGGTTCTCCACGATCTGGGTGGCGTTGAAGTTACCGAAACTGCTCTTGACGGCGCTGCGGATGTAGGGCTCCACGATGCGCGTGTGGTAGTCGTTGCCCACCTTCTTGATCAGCAGGCTGACATTCTCGGTCACCAGGTCATAGTTGATGGTGTAGGTAACCTCGGATGTCTGCACGTCGCGCGTATAGGAGTTCTCCGTGCCGTCGAACTTCTTCTGTTGCACATTGACCTTCTGCACATGCTGGATAAAGGGGATCTTGATATGCAGGCCGTCGCCGACCGCCTTGTCCTGGATCTTGCCGAAGGTGGAAAGCACACCGCGCTCGGTGGACTTCACCGTATAGAATGAGCTGAAGATGGTGATGAGCACCACAAAGCCCAATAAGGAGTAGCGCATCCATTTGAAAAATTTGCTGGTAGATTGTTGTGCGTATGCCATGATTTTAAATATTTGCGTTGTTGATTTTTATCTGATTTGTATTTCTCCAGCTTCATACACTGAATCATTTGAAGAAGCGGCAAAGATATAAAAAAACTTTGAACTTTGGCTGTTGGCTGTTGGCCGTTGGCCATTAGCTGTTGGCTGTTGGCCGTCAAAACCATAACCTTGACGTTGACATTGAACTTTGACCCATTAACCCGCTAACCTTTTAACCTTCTAACCTCCTAACCTTGACATTGAACTTTGAACTTTGGCCGTTTGCTATTAGCTGTTAGCCCCGAACTACCCATAACTATTAACTATTATCTAACTCCCAATCGCCCCCTCAATTCACGGGGATTCCGCCCATCTGCACGCGTTATCCGCAAACGGCCGCTCGCCCATCGTGTCGTCCCCCGCACACCTCCGACATGCCTGCAAAAATAAACGAAACTTCGGTTATTCTCACAAAAAATTTCACTTTATTAATAAATAAACAATTTAATCAATAAAATATTTGTACATTTGTAAAATATTTATATATTTGCAGCGATGTTTTCCCATATCCTGTTTAAAGGACCTCGCAGGGTATGGGAACGTCACGGATTAAAAGAAAACCGAGGTCCTCGGACATATTTTGCGATGAAAAGATCAGTTTTATTTTTTATGGTTGCAATTCTGTTAGGTGTGGGGCTACAGTCCTGCGACAGAGAAGACAACAATGGCGACAACAATGGCGGCAACAATGGTGGCAATAATGGCGGCAATAATGGCGGCAACTCGTCTTCTGTTGTTTGGGTTGACCTCGGGTTGCCGAGCGGTCTCTTGTGGGCAGATCGGAATGTGGGTGCCAGCGCCCTTGAGGACTATGGTAATTATTACGCTTGGGGCGAGACCACCCCGAAGAATGTCTATAGCTGGAGCACCTACGCATTCGGCAATGACGACGGTAAGCTCACTAAATACTGCAATAAGGCTTCATACGGTCTTAACGGCTTTACAGACAACCAGACCATCCTTCAGGCCTCTGACGATGCCGCCACGGCTAACCTTGGCGGTGGAGCCCGCACACCGACTAAAAACGAGTGGGAAGAGTTGATAGACTACACTACCAGCATTTGGATTGTTCTAAATGGGGTTAACGGCCACCTTCTGACCGGATCCAATGGTAAGAGCCTCTTCCTGCCCGCTGCCGGCGCCCCCTTCGGCCCGAGTATCGATGGCACGGGTGAGTTCGGCTTCTACTGGTCGAGTGCGCTGTACCTGGACTACCCGGGGCTCGCGTGGGCCTTCGGATTCAGCTCGGGTCGCGAGGGCATGTACGCCTCCGCCAGCTACCGCTATGAGGGATATCCTGTGCGTGCGGTGCGTGCCAGTCAGCACTAACCCTTGTTCCTCCCCCACACACCCAAGAGGACAACGGCCGCCTGAGTCAGGCTTGGCTTGATGCTCGCCGCCACAAACGATTCAAACTTTATCAGCAAAGGTTTGAAACCGACTTGAGGAATAATTTTGATACGTTGTGTAATGAACTCTACACACGAACCTACTCTCCAAAATCTTCTACTTGCTTCATCATTACCGGCCCGAAGAAAAGAGAAGTATTCGCTGCCGATTCTCGCGATCACATCGTTCACCATTTGTCTGGGGTTATTGAGATCACGCCTCTCCGGGGCAATTCGGGATGGCATCGTGACAAGCCAAGTATCGTTGGCTTCAAAACAATTAGTCTCACTTTGCCTAACTTCTAACTCCCTCACCTCCCACCCAACAACTCCTAATCGCTATTTCCAACAAAATGCGTATCTTTGCCGCCTGATTATTTTTAGGATAGCTTTATGAATACGACAAGACAAAACAAGATAGCAGCATTATTGCAAAAGGAGCTGGCCAACATCTTTGTGGCCGATGGTCGCAACCTCTACAACTGCCTCATCACGGTGACGAAGACGACCATCACCTCCGACCTTTCCATTGCGAGGGCTTACCTGAGCGTCTATATGGCGCCTGACAAAGAGGCCATCGTGGCGGCGGTGCGTGCCAACACCAAGGACATCCGTTTCCGCTTGGGGCAGCGCATCCGCAACCAGTTGCGTGTGGTGCCTCAGCTGGAGTTCTTCCTGGACGACACCTTGGACTATATCGAGCACATTGACGAACTGCTGAAACAATAGCCGTGAAATCTGCCAGCCGCCAGACCGCCTTTTTCATCGCCAAGCGATATGTTGTGTCCCGCAAGAAACACAACATCATCAATGTCATCTCCATCGTCTCGATGGTGGGCATTATGGTGTGCACGGCGGCATTGGTCATCGTTTTGTCCGTCTTCAACGGGCTGGAGGAGACCATCAGCGGATGGTTCAACGACAACAACCCTGACTTCATGATCACGCTCCGGGAGGGCAAGTCGTTTGAGACGGCGGAGTTCCCCCTGGAGAAGCTCCGGCGCCTCGAGGGTGTCAGCGAGGTGGACGAGATGGTCAGCGACTTGGCCTTGGTCACCTACCAAGACCGGCAGGAACTGCTGCAGCTGATCGGCGTGGACACCGGCTCGCGCACCATGCAGGTGTACGCCGACGTGCTCGTGGACGGGGACGCGCGCCCCTACTACGGGGAGCAAGCCTGCGCCAACCTCGGCACTGTAGCGGCGGGCAAGCTGCTCATCAACCTGAAGAGCTACGATCTGCTGAAAGTCTATTACCCCAAGCGTACCAAGAAGAACCTCGCCGACCCCGCCAGCGCCTTCAACACCGACTACCTCTACCCCACCGGCGTCTTCGCCTCCAACACCGACCACGACCAGAACTATCTCGTCTGCCCCATCGAGTTCGCCCGCAACCTGATGCACTACCAAGACCAGGCAACCTCCATGGCCATCTACACAGATCCGTCTGCCGATGTCAAAAAGCTACAAAAAGAGATCGAGACCGTCGTCGGGCCCTCTTTTGTCGTCAAGAACCAGCAACAGCAGGAGGAGACGCTCTTCAAGACCATGCAGTCGGAGAAGCTCGTAACCTACATCATCCTGGCCTTCATCCTCTTTGTGGCTGCTTTCAACATCATCGGAGCCATCGGCATGCTTGTGCTGGAGAAGCAGCGCGACAACGCCATCCTCTACAGTCTGGGGGCCTCGCCATCGCTGATCCAGCGCATCTTCCTGTACGAGGGCATGGCCGTCTCCCTGATCGGAGGATTCCTCGGCATCCTCCTCGGCGTGATCGTCTGCTGGCTGCAACAGACCTTCCACCTCATCAAACTGGGCGGTGGCGACGGCTACTATGCCATCCCCTACTATCCGGCCGAGATGCACCTGACCGATCTCCTGCTCATCTTGATCACCATCCTGCTGATCAACGTCCTCACTGCCATCCTACCCGCCCACATGCTCAAGAAATCCATCAACAAAACATCCATGATATGAATCGACTATTGCTAACCATAGGCTGTATGATGCTCTGCCTGGCCCTGCATTGCCAGTCGGCCATCGGCAAGTTCAGCACCCACATCCCGCTACACAGCTTCCACTCTCTGGCTGTCACCGACGACTATGTATATGCCGCCGCCGAAAACGGCTTGATGCTCCTGCAGAAGTCCACCATGAATGACGACTACCCGGCCACAAGTTCCTGGACCAAAGTGGAGGGTCTCTCCGACGTGGGCATCAACAAGGTGTACTACGACACTGAGACCAAAACCCTGATCATCAGCTACATCAATGGAAACTTGGACTTCATCAAAGACGACAAGCTCTTCAACATCAACAATATCAAGGAGCGGCAGATCTCCAGTTCCAAGGAGCTCTCCGAGATACACTGCAGCGATGGTCTTGCCTACCTGGTCTATCCTTTCGGGGTGGTCATCATCAACATCGAAGAGTTGTTGATCGAAGACACCTGGTTCACCAAGACCAGCAATGTCATGTACCACGCCTACGACTTCGCCATCACTGACAAGGACTACGTCGTCAGCACCGACAAGGGTATCTTCAGCATCTCCCGGAGTTATATCAACCCTGCCAATTTCGGGGAGTGGCATCTGGCGCCCGAGACCTCCGGAGTGGAGTTCCGACAGCTTTGCTATTTCGGTGAGACCCTGTTCGCCGTGCGCAAGCCTGACATCGTGGCAGAAGAGACTCTTTACACGCTGTACGCCTTGGGCCAAGGGAGCTGGACACCCACAACGCTGACCTTCCAAGACGTGCGCGACCTCTACAGCAACGGGAACGAGATGGCCATCTGCAACTGGGACTTCGTCCAGGTGTTCAACACGGACATGCAGGAGGTCTTCACCGCTGTCTGGTATCCTGAAGAGGGCGGATACCCGCAAGCCATGGAAACCGCGTTGGATCAGGACAACATCTGGATAGCGGACCAGTCTCTCGGGTTGGTGTTGTGTAATCGGACTTACTTCTACAAAAAATATTACACTTCTTCAGGACCTTTCAGCAACAATGTGTTGGGGATGTGCAGCCATAATGGCATCACGGCCATCGTGCCCGGACAATACAGCAACTCCACCTATGCCAAAGGATTCCTGTTCCCCTCTCTCAGCTGGTATCAAAACCAGCAGTGGGCTTCCAACGCCAATGACTTTGTCAACTTCACCGACAGCATGCCTGTCTCCGACTTGGTCAATGTCATCATCAACCCGAACAACGAGGACGAGTGGTACGTGGCCTCCTGGGGCGAGGGACTCTTCAAGTGTGACAAGCACCGGCCCATCGCCCATTATAACAAGAACAACTCCCCCCTGGATGCCAGCTCCACCGGCTTCACCTTTGTGTCGGGTCTGGATTTCGACAGCAAAGGCAACTTATGGATTACCAACAGCCAGACGGACAACATGTTGAAGATGCTGGAGCCCAACGGAACCTGGCATGAGTACAATATCACCCGCGGGGTGCTGATCTCCTCGCCCGTCGGCGTCGTGGCTAAGGATGTGTTGGTAGACTCCCGAGGGTACAAATGGATCACCTTCCCCCGCAACTCCTCGCTGAACCGATACAACTTGGTTGCCTTCAACGAGAACGGCACCTATGACAACCCCGGCGACGACCAGTTCATCGGGATAAGCATGAATGCCACCGCCGAGGTCGCCTCCTCCACCGTCTATTGCATCGCAGAGGATCTGGACGGAGAGATCTGGCTGGGCACGGACAAGGGCGTCAAGGTCATCTATTACCCCCAGAATGTCTTCAAGGGCACGGCCACTCCGCGCAACATTCTCCTCGAACAGGATGGCTATGTGTCGGTCTTGTTCGAGTGGGAGGAGGTCACCGCCATCGCCGTGGACGGTGCCAACCGGAAATGGATCGGCACCAGCAAAGCCGGCGTCTTCCTGATGAGCGAAGACGGGCAGACCCAGCTCCTTCATTTCACCGCCGAAGACCATCCCTTGTTATCCAATAGCATCAAAAACATTTGCATTGACGACATCAGCGGCGAAGTGTTCTTTGCCACCGACAAAGGACTCGTCAGCTACCGGGGCGATGCCATCCGAGGATTCGAGCAATACCAAGACGAACTGTTCATCTACCCCAATCCCGTGCGCCACGACTATTCCGGCGTGGTGGCCATTCGCGGCTTGAAAGAACACTCCCTCTGCAAGATCACCGACTCCCTCGGCAAGCTGATCTGGCAAGGTTACAGCAACGGAGGACAGGTGGTCTGGAATTGCACCGATTTCTACGGCCGACGCCCCGCCACCGGCGTGTACTATGTCATGGTATCTGATGAAAACGGCAAAGAGCATATTGCCGGCAAGTTCCTGTTTATCAACTAACAAACACTCACAGCCATGTATGTCTCCACCCAAGGCATAGTGCTTCACTCCACCAAATACTCCGACACCTCCATCATCGTCAAACTCTTCACCGAGAAACACGGGACCCAATCTTTTATCATCAAAAACGCCTTCTCCAAGAAGAAAAACCTCCGCGCATCCCTCTTCGCCCCGCTGGCTCTGCTCAACATCACCTTCGATGACCACTACCTCAACAAACTCAAATACCTCAAGGATGCCGATCTCCGGCACGACACCTCCCCATACGACTTCGACCCGGCGGTGACCACCATCCGGATGTTCTACTGCGAGCTGTTGTACAAACTGCTATACGACGCCGGCGAAGACCCTGTCCTTTTCCATTTTCTGGAAGAAGAGATTCTGAAACTGACCTCCCCGGAGGTGACACTCAACATCCTGCCTCTCCAGTTTCTGATCCGCCTGAGCATCCTTCTAGGTATTGTTCCCGAAGACAACTACTCTGCGCAGAATCCCTACTTCTCCCTACAGAACGGACAATTCCAACCCTATCTGTGGGACGAGCAGGACACCATGCCGGCGGAAGAGAGCCTGTACCTCCACCAGCTCATCACAGAGTCGGCCCCCGCCACGACCAGACAGGTCCGGATGAGCCTGCTCCATTACCTCATCCGCTATTACCAGATCCACAACGACCAGCTGCACCAGATCACCTCCGTGGAGATCCTTGCCTCGGTCTTGCACTAGGCCCGCCCGCCGCGAAAGGAGAGTCTGTGCCAATAGGCATACCCCCTTATTTTTCACTATCAATTGTAAATTTAAATACTTTGTTAATTTTTATTTGCAATTAAATAAAATTAGCTCTATTTTTGCCGCTGGAAAAAAACAAACGACTATGACGCGGACAAAATACTATCTGGGGCTTTTCTGCTTACTCATTACGGGGGCGGTATCGGGCCAAGGCATGTTCGGAGCGGGACACTGCCTGCTTGCCCACCACCCCGCCACCCTCCTTTGGGAGGATGGGCACGTCGTATATGGTCACTATCAGCCTCACTTCTTAACCAAGGAGATCTCAGACATGGAATGGGTGGGAAGTCATACCTTCCAAGGCAACGGCTTGTTGTGGAGCATCCGGCATATTGGATTCACCGGCTTTGGGACGATGGAGTGCCGACTCGGATACGGTCGGAGGTTCGGGAAGCAGGTAGGCGTGGTCCTGCAGGGATGCTACCTATGGCGACATGCCCGCCACTATCCAGGTGTGCACTCCTTCACCATCCACCTCTCCATGGCCTATCAGATGAGTCAGAAGTTGCTATTGGCGGTGACCTTATACAATCCCATACGGATGAGATATGGCATCGTGGGCCAGGAGGTGATCCCTATGTCCTTCAACGTGTTGATGCGTTATGCTGCGGGGCGGACGGTCTTGTTGGACCTGAGCATCGAGAAGGGACTGCCCATAGGCTTTGAGTGCGGGGGCACAGTGCATTACACGCCCAAGCGTGCAGTATCGTTCCTTCTCACCTGCAGCAGCAGGCAGTGTGGCATCGGGCTATCTGTCGGCTGGCGCACCTTGCGGCTCCGCGTGCAGGGCCACTGGTACTATCGGACGGGAATCACGCCATCGATCGAATTACTGTATCAAAGTCAAAGCAAGCCGTCATGAAGAAACAGAGCATCTCGATAGCGATATGCCTGATGATGGGGACCGCCATCGGGCAGACCGACAGTCTTTACTTCTTGGAGCAGATGGAGCAGCGCTGGGAGACTATCGGGGAGGCTACGGAAGAGACTGCTGCAAGCGAGGAGATCTTGGAGCTGTTGGAGGATGAGGGTGGCAAGATGAATCTCAACGCGCTATCTTACGAGGCAGCGACACAGCGTTTGCAGTTATCAGACTATCAATACTATCAGCTGCAATTATACCTGGAAGAGACGGGGCCGCTGGTCAGCATTTACGAATTGGCGGCTATAGCCGGTTTCAGTGAGCGGGACGTACAGCGGTTGAGAGACAAGGTGGTGGCTGAGCCCGTGCCGACGAGGCAGGAGTTCTGGCGGAATCTATGGAAAAAGCATCGGAGCACCCTGACGTTGCGCGACAGCTGGGTGCTGGAGCGACAGGCCGGCTATGACCCCGCGCGCAGCACCCTCTATCCAGGCTCGCGAGACCATCTGTGCTTCCGGTACACTTTCGAATCGCAAGACAAGCTATCCCTCAAGATCTCCGGAGAGAAGGATGCGGGAGAGCAGTTTTTCCGGGGCGCGCAACGTTATGGCTTCGACTTCTACAGTGGCAGTCTCTCCCTCAAGAACATGGGCTTGCTCCGGCAGGCGGTGGTGGGCGACTATCGGCTCAACTACGGACAGGGGTTGGTGCTAGGCAGTGCGATGCTGTCGGGCCGTGGTGGGGACATCAGCCAGTTGCGACGCTTCAGCACGGGCATCCGAGCCATCGCGCCCACCAACGAGGGGGACTTTCTGCGGGGAGCGGCGGCCACCTTGGGGAGCACCTCGCTGCAAGGAACGTTGTTCTGGGGAAATCGCTTTGGGACAACGCAACATGTCACGGGGGCCAACGTGGCCTACACCCATCGGCACTTCCGTTTGGGCGGCCGCGTGGCCTGCCTGCTCCTTCGGGACACCCTCACCCCGCGGCCGCCCGGCCACCCTCCCCTCTCCTTCCGCAGTCTCACGGCGGGTATCGACTACCAGACGACCATCCGCAAGATCCTCCTCTTCGGCGAAGTGGCCATCACCTCGCGAGGAAAACCGGCCTTGCTGCAGGGATTCGTCGCACCCCTCTCCGCCATCACCCAGCTGGCGGTTCTCCTGCGGCACTACAGCCCTGACTATGAGGCACCCCTGGGCAATGCACTCGGCGCCAACAGCCAAAACCACAGCGAAAGCGGTGTCTACATCAGCCTTCAGCACATCCTCACCAGAAGACTGGAACTCAAAAACTACTTCGACTACTACCAGCTGCATGATCCTTCTTACCGGCTGGACGCGCCCGCCAGCATCCTGGATGCCGGCGCCACTCTCACCTGTTCCCTATCCCGGAACAGCCACTGGGCATTAGGATACCAATATCGCGACAAACCCATCAACATCGAAGACCTACCCTACAAGCGGGTCCGGGGACAGCATCTGCACCGGCTGCGTTTTCAATGGCAATACCAGCCCCTCCAAGGACTCACTTGCAAGTCGGGCTTGGTTTGGAAAATCAACGTCTACAGCCAGCCCCTCGAACACTTTTCCGGGCTGCTACTCTATCAGGATTTCGGCTACAAATGCTGGAAAGAGCGCCTGGCTTTCCACGGCCGCATCGCCTATTTCGACACCCAGCGCTATGAGGAACGGCTATATGCTTACGAGGACGACGTCTACTACGCCTTCAACATCGGCTCCTACTACTACAAAGGAATACGGGGGTATCTGGTCGTACGGCTGCAGTACAAAGCCTTCTCCTGCTGGATTCGGGTTGGGCAGACCTATTATCTGGACCGCACCACCATCAGCAGCGGGCTTAACCAGATCGACAAACCGCACAAGACAGAGCTGAGGGTTCAGACCTCTTGGAGATGGTAAAACGACCCGCCCGGAATCCAAAACAGGGACTCTTTAGTGCCAGACAGTATGAAGGTAAAATTTCCCGGCAGCGAGGCAGCCCCATCTCACAATATTTTTGTACTTTTGCAGCCCGAAAAAGAACCTTTTGAATGAATAATAACAACAAGAAAAGATATCGTCACAACCATAACAATCAGAACGGCCAAAACAAGCCTGCACAGCCCGACGCCGCACAAGACACCGCTCCCGTAAAAGAGCCGGCATCTGAAGCGCCCCGCCTCCAAGACGAGGAGGTACCCACTGCAGTTGAAGAAGCCACTGAAGAAGAAATCGACAACGAAGAAGCAGATCAGATCGCCAGGACCTACAAGAGCAAAAAGCCGGGCAAGGTCGTCGATGCTGAAGACACCTACCAGAACCCTGAAGAGGACTGGGAGAAATATCTGGATATGGACGTCCGCACGGGCATGTCCACCGAGTCTCAAAAGATCTCCAGCAACATCTTCCTCACCCGGGGTCTGAGCGACCTGCCGGATCCGGAGTCTTCTTACTGCCGTCAATACAACTACAACGCTTGCAAGCTGCCCTCCCACGACTGGATAGAAAAACTCGACATCTCCTTGGATTATCTGGAATTCCCCATCGCTGAGGTGCGCTTCAAAAACAGCCACAAGGACTTCTTCCTCCTTCCTCCCGACCATGTCTTCAAAGTCGGGGACATCGTAGCTGTCGAGGCCAACACCGGCCACGACATCGGCATCATTTCCATGCTGGGTTTGCAAGTCAAGCGCCAACTGGAACACAAGCACATCAACCCTGCCGACGTGACGAAGAAGCTATATCGGCTGGCCCGTTACGCAGACATTGAAGAGTGGATTGCCACCGTCCAGAAAGAGCACGACACCATGCTGTCGTCCAGATATACCGCTTGGGATCTGGATTTGAAAATGAAGGTCAACGATGTGGAATATCAAGGAGATGGCACCAAGGCCATCTTCTACTACTCCGCTGAAGAACGGGTGGACTTCCGTGAGCTGATCAAGATTTTGGCAGAGCACTTCCACATCCGCATCGAGATGCGCCAGATCGGCGTTCGTCAGGAGGCTGCCCGTCTGGGCGGACTCGGCTCCTGCGGCCGCGAGCTCTGCTGCTCCTCCTGGCTTTCCAACTTCCAGTCTGTCTCCACCTACACCGCCCGCACCCAGCAGCTCTCGCTCAACCCCCAGAAACTCGCCGGCATGTGCGGCAAACTCAAATGCTGCCTCAACTTCGAACAGGAGACCTACAAGAAAGAGCTGAGTGACTTCCCCTCTTCGAATGTCCAACTCAAGACCAAAAAAGGCAAAGGCATCTATAACAAGATCGACATCTTCAAAAAGATTGTCTGGTACACCTACGCCAACGACTCCTCCAACATCTTCGCCATCCCCTTGGACAAGGTGAAACAGATTATCGAGATGAACGAAAAAGGCAATATCCCGGAAAAGTTGGAAGACTTTGCCATTGTGAACCAGAAGAAGTTCGACGAAGGCAACAACTACAACGCGGACGAGCTTAAACGCCTTACAGACGCATAACACAATGAGAATCAACCATCTTATATTATCCCTGCTGTGCTTTCTACTTCTCATGGTCGGCTGCCAGCGCAATGTCTTCTACAGTGACATACAGTCCATCCCTGGTGAGAAATGGGCCATCGACCAGCCCCTCTCCTTCACGGTGAACATCGAAGACTCCATGCAGTACTATAACATGTACATACACCTTCGGAACACCACCGACTTTGAGACACAGAACTTCTACGTCTTCATGCGCACCACCTACCCTGACGGCCATTCCGAGCAGGACACGCTGGGCTTCATCCTCTGTAACCCCTACGGCAAATGGACTGGCAAAGGACAAGGCCGCATCAAGGACAACAAATTCCTCTTCCAACCGAAAGTCCGTTTCCCCTTTAACGGCACTTACACCTTCTCCATCACCCAAGGGATGCGGGAAGACGAAGTGAAAGGCATCAGCGACTTTGGGATCTCACTAGAGTACTTTCAATAGTTTTTGATACTGCCGGTATATCTGGCCTCCTATTTCCTCTTTACTGAAGGTGTCAACGGCATATTGCCGGATGGCTGCGGTATCGTATTCATCCAGATGATCCAACAGATATAGCAGTCGGCTCAGGAGGGCATCCTCATCACCTGCATGGACCAGCATGCCGCGCTCGGAACTGACGATTTCGGCTATGCCTCCCACATCCGTGGAAAGCACCGGCACTCCCGAGGCAAACGACTCCACAATGACACAGGGGAGATTTTCAAAATTGGAAAACATCACAAAGAGGTCGCTTTGCGTAAAGAAGCGGGCCACCCCCTCGGATGTCTGACGACCATGGAAGATGACATAGTCGGAAAGGCCATGCTGGCGCACAAATTCTTCAAAAACAGGGGCAGGATAGTCGTGGATGACATGGAGTTCAAAATCCTGGCGCACCTCCTTCATCCGTTCCATCACGCGCAGCAAGCCAGAGAAGTTCTTGGCCTCGTCACGCAGGGTGGAGATATGGAGAAGTCTCTTCTTGCCATCCGTTCTGGAAGGAGAAGCGGAGACAAATCGGCTAGTGTCCACCACATTGTAGATAACCTGGAACTGATTGTGCACCCCCACCCGCTCCATATTACGGCGCAGGTCGTCGCTCACCGGCAGGATAGCCCCTGCAGCATTGGCAACACGCACCACCCGTCTTCGGAGACGACCTTGCAACAGGGCATCGTTTTGCGGCTGGTAGATGGTCCAATGCTCTGTCAACAGATACGGAATCTGATAACGCTGATGCCAGCGGAGCGCAATCCGGCCCAGAGGATATGCCACATGAAGATGGATGAGGTCAGGAACGAAATAGTGTTCACGCACATAGTCCAGACCGCGTTGGTAGAGTCGGTAAATACGCCATTTGCGCCATCCCTTGCGCACGGCCTCTATCGGAAAACGAGGCGCCGGGAAACGCACCTGCACATGGGTGTATCGCTCCGCCTTCATCTCCACCACCTTTGTCTCCTCCGCCTTGGGGTCGGCATAGACCGACAAAATGACGGAATGGCACTCCTCGGGCAAAGACTCAATCTGGCGGATGCAGAAGTTGCCCAGCGTGGGATCGTCAGGGGTTGGAAACCAGCTTAAGAGATGCAGGATGTTCATGAGCAGAGAAAACTATAATTTGAACTTTGACTTGGGTTGGTTATGATTGGCAGGGATGCGATTCGATGGTCACCTCAAAATATTTCTGAGGCTTCTCGTATGGCGTCAGCGGCCCCGTCGGAAGATCTTCAGGGATATAGACGGCACAGAGCGTGTTGGAGACATGGTACAGATTTTTGCGCTTGTCGGCGGGGGCGCCGTCCAGAATAGCCAGCAGCACGTTCCAGCGGACAGTTTCAGGATCCAGCGCATAGTCGTGCCATACAATCACTGAATGATCATCGCGCAACAGCTGAAAGGCGGTCTCGGTGTCCCTCTTCACTGCCTCGTAATGATGGTCCCCATCAATGAAGACCATGTCAAAAGCCTGGTGATAGGGGGTGAAATCAAAGGTCTGCGAGTCGCCATAAAGATGGGTCACATTCGGAAGCTTCTGGGAGAAGAAGCCATGGAGGTCGGCGTAGCGTTCGTTATGGGTCAGTTCCACGATCTTCTCTTTGGGCAGATTGAAGGTGGTGCAGTGTTCGGCCACAGCGGCCATGTTGGCGGCACTTTCCCCGCGCCACGTGCCAATCTCGAAGTAGTCGCGCACCCCTTGGCGCCGCGCCAGCATCCGAAGCAGTGCCAGGTCAATGGGCATGGTCGCTCCGGAGAGATAGGCATACGGGGACACCCTCTCGGAGAAGTCTGGAAACAACTGCTGAATCTCCACCACGGGCAATCCGTCCTGCAGCCCATATCGCTTCACCACCTCATCGTGGCGCACGCCCTCATCGTTGACGACGGCATTCAGCAGATATGGATGCCGGCAGACCAGCCCCAACGCCTTAAAACCTTTCTTTATGGATGATAATTTCATACGCTATTATTTTTCGGCATCTTGCCGTAGTTCGTAATCCTTTTTCTTTTCTGCGCCCAAGCGTCTCTTCGCTTCTGTCAGATAATCCTTCAACTCCTGACGGGTCAGCAGGAAGTCCCGGCAGCGGAAGCGGGACTCTCTGACAAACATGAAGAGCAGGAAGAGCGCGTTGACCGAGTAGGCCACGGAGGCAGTGAGGGCAGCCCCACGGATATCAAAGCGCGGGATGAGCGTGAAGCCCAGCACGCAGGTCATCAGCAGACCACAGAGAGCCGCGAAGGTGTTCATCTGATAGCGGCCCGTGCCGGAGTAGTAGTGCCCCAAGATCAAGAAGATGCAATAGAGCAAGACCCCCGGAGCCAAGATGCGTATCAGCCCTGACATCTCTCCAAACTCGGGTCCAAAGACAAAGCAATAGAATGCCGAAGGAAGCAGCGCCAGTGCCAGCACCGCGCAGGAAGAGACCAACAGGCATATCTTACCCAGCTGCAAGGTCAGTCTTTGGGAATAAGCCCTGTCATCCACATTGGAAATCCGGGCGTACTGCACCAAGGCGATACTGTTGCTGATGATCCAGATAGCCTCGGCCAAGGAGACCGCATTGGAATAGACCCCCACGCGGCCTTCGTCCATGTAGGCATAGAGCAGATAGTAATTCAGACGCAGGTTGAAGAACTGCACAAAATGGCCCGTCTGGTTCAGGAAACCATACTTGAAGAGATCCGCGAGTACCGCCTTGTATTCCTTCAGCGCAAACAGACGCAATGCCTTATACTCATCTCGCAACATCCAGACTCCCAGCAAAAAAGAGCATCCGTAAGCCAAGTAGAGCCCTATCACGTAGCCATAGATGTCGCTCTTCTTGAGCACCACATAGTAGATGATGACGGTTAGCGCTATCAGAACTGGCTGCAACAAAGTGTTATAGTTGGCCTTCTTGATCTCCTCCTTGCCAATCAGAAATCGGAAGTTGATGGCGCTGGCAGAGGCGATGAACGAGAGCACCGCGATATGGGCGATCATATCAGGAGAGACGCCTGGGGAGAACAATGCCACCCCGAAGCCCATCACCACGGAGATGAGAAGAGCCCAAAGCACCGACGGGACAAAAATCTTGGAGAAGGGATGGCGTGATGCCAAGAAGACTACACTCTCGCCACAGACAATCTCCGCAAAGATCAGGATGAAGGAGATGGTGGTCAGCATGAGAGACTGCACTCCCTTACCCACATCGCCCAGCATCTGCGAGATGACCACCGCAATCGCGAAGTTGAGGATGGCCGCCGCTATCTTAGTACCGAAAGTGTTGATGATCTTATTGAACAATGTCTTTTCCCTTTCTATCCGTTGTCACTGACAAAATCTTAAAACGCTGCAAAGGTACATAAATTACGGATACGCACCAAAAATGAAAAAACTCACCTCCTCATGCATGGTGTTGGCATAGTAATTGTATGATTTCACGTATCTTTAAACTATCGCCTTTCCAGCCACTCTATAGGCTTTATTCTTTTTCAAAAACGAACGCAAATGATTACCGCAACCCTGATTTTGATTTTCGTGTACATTCTCACGGGAAGAGACCCCAAGCATCTGATTGACCGGTTAAGAAACATCGACTGGGAAGGCATGTACCAGTTGGTGAAGGACAAGATTCTGATTTACGGCAAGAAAGCCGGCCGCATCGCCGCCAAGCCGCTTCTGATATTCTACTATGTCCTGAAAGATCCGTCACTGACCACCCGTGACCGGATGCTCATCTACGGCTGCATCTTTTACGTCATCTCCCCTATCAACCTGATTCCACAGCGGGTTTTCAAGCTGTTAGGCGTCATGGACGAGGCCACTGCCATCGTGTTGGTCATCCGCAAGGTGAGAGACAAAATCACGCCGGAGATTATCGCCAAGGCCAACGCCACCATTGTCGAATGGTTCGACGAGCCTGCCAGTGTAAGCAACATCTAAGCAACCTCCAAGGAATCCCTATAATAGGATTCTTCACAGCAGGGTTGAGGCCTATTCTTTCTCTATACAGAAAACATTGTATGTCGCAGGCTGATCGAAATAATTATGTAAATTCTCTCCCAATGCGACATTCACCAATTGCAGGTGATATCTTTTATAGTTGTGATATGGACCTGCCAAGAGAAAATAACTAATTCCACTAGGGTACAACACTCCTTCTCCACCAGAAGGCAACACCCCTTCCAAAGCATGTTCAATTTCTTCTTGCGAAGGATTTCCAGGCAATATGCATCCATAAACAGGATATTGCCCATTGACACCAAATCTTAGAGGCTCTTCATAAGCAATCAAAACACCCGAGACGTTGGTATATTGGGTAAGACATTCACATTTTCTATGTTTCGTGCAACTGGATTGACATATCAGGAGCACTAAAAGAGCGGCGATTAGAAATTTGATTTTCATCATTATGTTGGATTATGGGAACGTGAAGTGCGGATGGGGGGACTCGAACCCCCACGGCTCTCGCCACCAGATCCTAAGTCTGGCGCGGCTACCATTACGCCACATCCGCAAGCCGCAAAAATGAGGGCGCAAAAATAAAAAAAAATCATACATTTGCGCTTTTTAATTCCCTACCTTCATGAAGAAATTTAGGATATACCTTATATTCGCCCTGCTGGCAGGACTCCTTCAGACTTTGTCGGCTCAGAACTACCGCCTGCAAGGAGTGGTCTGCGACACCGCCAACGGGCAGAAGATCTTTTACGCCACGGTAGGCCTCACCACCACGGACTCCACCCTGCGCAATGTGGCCGTCACCTACTCCGAAACCAACGGCCGTTTTCTGCTGGAGGACATCCCCGCGGGCAACTATTTTCTGAAAGTCATGCTGGTGGGCTACGAGCTGAAGACTGTCCCGGTGACCGTCGGAGGCAGTGAGCGCAACATCCAGCTTGGGAACATCTGGCTACACAAGGCTGCCACCATGCTAGGCGAAGTGAGTGTTACCGCCGAAAAGCCAGTCTACATGATGGAGGGCGAGAAGACGCTCTACAACGTGTCGGAGGACCCGATGGTACAGACAGGCACCGCCGCCGATGCGCTGCAGAATGCGCCCGGCGTGGAGGTCGACATCGAGGGCAACATCACCCTGCGCGGCGTCTCGTCCGTGGAGATATGGCTCAACGACAAGCCCTCTAACCTCACCGCGGAGACCCTCAAGGAGATCATCCAGCAGATGCCCGCCAACAGCATCGAACGCATTGAGGTCATCACCAACCCCTCAGCCAAGTACGGCGCCAACACCGACGGCGGCATCATCAATATCGTCACCACTGCCGCCATCCAGAAGAACCAGTTCATCAGCTTCGGCATCAACGGCTCCTCACGCCCCAACGTGTCACCCTGGTTTTCATACGTCTGGGCCAACAAGAAGCTGTCCCTCAGCCTCTACGTCAACGCCAGCTATGCTGCCAACCGCACCAATAGTCACAGCCACCTGACCCGCCTGAACAAGGATCTTGACACGGCCAGCATCCAGATAGACACCACCTTCAACCGGAACCGCAACGTCAATGGCAACATCCATTTCAACGGTTCCTACACCATCGACAGTTCCAACTCGCTGAGTTTCTGGCTCGGCACCCATCCCAACCGGCGATGGAGCTTCAGCACGGCTCATCAGATGCGCTATGAGATGTACCCCCAAGATGATCGCGAAGAAGAGCTTTTCGACTATGGTTATGATGGGGAAAGCAGGTCGTTAAGCGCCAACGGCTACGGCGGCATCTGGTTCCGCCACAAGTTCAACCAGGAGGGGCACCAGATAGACGCCAGCCTGAACACTAACTTCAACGCCGGCAGCACCAAATCGCACAGCTTCCGCGACTATCTCACACAAGACTATCTGGACAAGTACTGCTTTGACACTGTCAAGTTATTCAACTATAGTTTCAATGCGAGTGTGGACTACACCATCCCCTATCACAAGAACGGCGAAATCTCGATGGGTATCAGCGGCAACTACGGAAGAGGCGGCAACACCTCTCGTGAAGACACGCTCGTCTATCTGACTGACGATCTGTTTGTATTGGACTCCATCCGCTTTGTCGATTCCCGCAACCAGAACTTCGGCTCCGGCCAGTACGTGACCATCCAGCATAAGTTCGGCGGCTTCACCATCAAGGCGGGCCTCCGCTCGGAGCTAAACAACTACCGCTACGACCTGCTCAACTCGCCCAAGGACAACGTCAGCAAGACCTACTGGAACCTATACCCTTCCCTGCACCTGACCTACCGCACCAAGAGCATGCACAACCTGAAGCTCAGCTACACGCGGCGTGTGCGGACGCCCTCGGCCTCGCAACTCTCGACCTTCATCAACTACGGTGAAGAGAGCTACTCCACGGGCAACCCGCTTCTGCTGCCCTCCTACACCAACATGGTGGAGGCTGGCTGGACCAAGTTCTTCAAGAAGTTCGGCTCCGTGGGTGTCACCGCCTACTTCCGAAACAGCGACAGGCAGATCTCCTCGCTCAGCGATGTGGCCTACAGCGACTTCTTCGGACGCATCGTCTCCTTCTCCATGCCGGTCAATGCGGGCAAGTCGCTCAACACCGGCGCCGAAGTCAACGTCACCTACCGGCTCAAGGCCTTCATGAGCATCCGTTTCTACGGCAACGTTTACTACGACCACTCGCTCTACCGCTTCCGCAACGAGAGCGACCCGCGCGAGTTCTCCAACCTGGGTTATAGCTTCCGCATCAACTACTGGGCCAAGCTGTGGAAGGTACTGGAGGTCTTCGCCTCCGCCAACTACCGCTCCAAGAGCATCTCGCTCTTCACCACCACCAAGCCTCGCTACTCCATCGACGCCGGCCTCCGCGCCAGCTTCCTCGACCGCAAGATCTCCGTGCATCTGGACGTGAAAGACATCTTCAACTGGAACAAGACAACCAGCCAGAATAACAACCCGTACCTCATCTCCACCTCCACCACCAAGCGTAACAGCCGCTTCATCTCGGCAGGCATCACCTTCCGCTTTGGCAAGATGGAGCTGGAGTCGAAAGGACGAAGCGGAGAGAACGAAGATGGAGGAGAGGAATAGATGAGGGTATAGGGTTAATAGATTATAGATGACAGATAACAGATAATAATTATGAAACAGATTGTATTAATTGTTTGTGTGTTGGTAATGAGCATGTTTGCTTTATCGGCACAGATTGTTGACCCCATCACGGAGGGCATGGAGTGTACCAGCATCACCATTGGCAAGAAGGCTTCTGCCGACGGGTCGGTGATGACCTCCCATACCGACGACAGTCACCGGTCGCGCACCAACATCATGGTGGAGCCGGCCAAGGACCACGGTCAGGGCGAGCGGCAGACCCTCTACAAGCGCGTATGGGCGCCCAACGAGCCTGGCAAGATGGCCCGTTACGCCGACATCCCTGTGGGTGACATCCCGCAGGCGGCCCACACCTACCAGTTCCTGAACACGGCCTACCCGTGCGTCAACGAGCATCAGTTAGCCATCGGTGAATCGACCTTCGGCGGACGCGCAGAGCTGAAGTCCGACAGCGGCCTTATCGACTGCCAGCGCCTCTGCATGTTGTTGTTGCAGCGCTGCACCACCGCGCGCGAGGCCATCCGCACGGCGGGCATCCTGCTGAAAGAGTATGGCTGGATAGACGCGGGCGAGTGCCTCACCATAGCCGACAAGAACGAGGTCTGGCATCTCGAGATCTTAGGGCCCGGCAAGGGCAAGGTAGGTGCCGTATGGGCTGCCCAACGCGTGCCCGACGACCACGTGGCCGTCAACGCCAACGCCTCCACCATCCGCGAGATCAACCTCAAGGACAAGGACTACTTCATGGCCTCCGACAATGTCTATTCGCTGGCCAAGGAGAACGGCTGGTGGGATGGCAAGGAGACCTTCCGCTTTGCCTACGCCTACGCGCCGCAGAGCCGTACCATGATCGCCTGCCGCCGCAGAGAGTGGCGCGTATTCGACCTCCTCGCCCCCTCCCTGCACCTCGACCCCAACGCCGAGAACTACCCCTTCTCCGTCAAGCCCGACTCCTTGGTGACCATCGAGAAGATGATGAGCATCTTCAAAGACTACTACGAAGGCACTCCTTACGATATGCGCAAGACCCTGACCGTGGCCGACAAGGATGGCAAGCAGGTCATCTCGCCCATGGCCAACCCCTTCATGAAGAGCGACGAGCTCAAGCTCCACAGAATCAACGGTGGCTGGAACGAGCTAGGCGAGCGCAACATCGCCGTGCACTTCACCGTCTATGGCACCATCATCCAGTGCCGCGCCGACCTGCCCGATGAGGTGGGCGCCTTGTGCTGGTTCGCCCTCGACAACGTGGCCTCCTCCATCCATGTGCCCATCTACGCCAACGTCACCGACCTGCCCTCGACCTACAAGACCGACGGCCGCGAGACCGGCTTCAGCAAAGAGGCTGCCTGGTGGGCCTTCAACCGCGTGGGCACCATCGCCTGCCAACGGTGGGGCGACATGCACGTGGTCATCAACCAGACGTGGGAACCCCTGGAGAAAGAGTTCATCCAAGAGCACTACGCGGTGGAGACCGAGGCGCTGCGGCTGTTACGAAACGGACAGAGAACGGAAGCCATCCAACTGCTCACCAAGTTCACCAACGAATGCGGCAACACCGCTGTGGAGACCGCCTGGAAACTCGGCGACCACCTCTGGACTGTGTTTGACGGAATGTGGTAAGAAAGGTTGATAGTTGTCAGTTGGGAGTTTGCGAACCGGAGCAAACTGCGTCCTCGCAGTTTGAAAGAAAACAAACGGCAAGACGATTAACGGGAACCCCCTGTAGAGACGTTCCATGGAACGTCTCCAACCCATAAAAATTCACTGAGCATGAAAAAGAAAAAAATGAGCAAAAAGACAAAGAAGTGGTTGTATTTCTTTCTAATGCTGGTACTTAGTTTTTGCATCATCGTCCTTCCCACGCACTATTTCAGCTTTCTAGGAATGGGACCTCAAAGTTGGTCTGACATCCTTCAGGACTGGTGGTTAATCGTACCCATCGTACTGTTTGGAGCATTCTGGTGTTGGGCTAAAAAGGATTTTGACGAGGAGGACTATTAACGAACCAAGTGACTTTGACTTTGACAATCACCTCGCAATTTCTCGTTCCAAGGCTTTTGGAGTGACCCATGAAGGAGCTAAGAAGCTAAACCCTCTTAACTTCTTAGTTTCTTAATTTCTTAGTTTCTTACCCCTCAGTATTGACGCAATTTGCTCCGACCCCTTACTTCATGTTCCCTTACTCATAAAGTAAGTACTTGGCTCTGACCTCCTTGAAGCGGTCCAGATCGGCTTGCCAAGAGGCACGGATCTGCTCTTCCGTGAGGCCCTGTATGATTTGCTTCCGCAACTGGTCGGTGCCCGCCAGCTTGTCAAAGAAGGCGGCATTGGTAAAGAAGGTACTCTTGTCGGGCGTACACTGGTAGGCATTGAGCAAGTACTCCAGATTGAGGCTGTTCGATCCCTGCAGAGAATCATGGGCATAGGAATAGAGGAAATAGCCCCGGCAGAGTTGTCCTTTGCAGAGAGGGTTCTCCGACACACCCTTTATGGGCTTCGGGGTGAAGGTATAGTCGCCCTTCGTGAAAGAGGGGGAACCATAGAGCTGGAATGGATAGTCCGTGCCCCGCCCGATGCTGACGTTGGTACCCTCAAAGAAACAGAGGGATGGGTAGAGGTATATTGACTCGTCATTAGGCAAGTTCGGCGACGGCCGCACGGGGAGCGTGTAACGTGTCTGATGGGTATATCCGCTGATGGGAACCACCGTCAAATCACACTTCCGCCCTTCGGAGAGCCATCCTTCCCCATTAATCATGAAGGCGTACTCCCCTATCGTCATGCCATAGACCACAGGTACGGGGTGCATGCCCACAAACGAACGCCACTTGGGTTGGAGCACCGGTCCGTCCACAAAGTAGCCATTCGGGTTGGGACGGTCCAAGACGATGACCTCCACGCCATGTTCGGCCGCAGCCTCCATCACGTAATGCAGCGTGGAGATGTAGGTGTAAAAACGGCAGCCCACATCCTGCAAATCGAAGACAATGACATCCACATCTTGCAGTTGAGCAGGTTGCGGCTTCTTGTTGTTACCATAGAGGGAGATGATGGGGAGACCCGTGCGCTCGTCCACGCCAGAGGCGATATGGGCACCCGCCTCGGCATTGCCCCGGAAACCGTGCTCCGGACAGAAGATCTTGACCACCTGTACCTTGTTCGCCAACAAGACATCCACCAGATGCGGCATTTCAGCAGACTTGTTGGTCTCACAGGAGCAGTCGATACGGAGTACACTGGAGTCGGCAGAAAGGGTTTCATAGCGGCAGGTATCCACCAACGAGGTCTGGTTGCCGCACACTGCCACACGCTTGCCCTCCAGCAGGGGTAAATAACGGTCTATACGCCACGCACCCGGTCTCACTTGCGCCTGCGCAGCACCGAAAAACATCAGGCATATCATTGCCAATCTCAGTATCTTCATCATCTAATAGGTTATGGTATAAAAAAGACTACCCGACCTCAATCGGGTAGTCCTACTTATGTTAAAAAGACTGGTTATTTTTGGATAACCATCTTCTTGGTTAACGTAGCGTTCTTGAATGTCAACGTGTAGTAGTACACACCAGCAGACCAGTCAGAAGTCTTGACTTCGAATTGGTTCTGACCAAAGACGCCGTCTTGAGCATCCGTGTAGAGCAGCTGACCCATTGCGGAATAGATCTGCAGGGTTGCCTTGCCATAATCCGGAAGCAAGCAGACGATGGTAGTCTGGTTCTCGGCCGGGTTCGGCATGTTTTGATACAACACGATACCCTCTTCGGCTTCGTAATTCGGAACATCCAAGGAAGTACAAGGAATCACACGCTTGGTGTTGTTCGTAAGATCTTTATCCAGGTCGATAATAGCGAAGGCCGCAATCTGACAGTGATAAACATTCTCCGGAACGACAAAGCCCTGTGTGAACTCATAGTCATAATACTCACCCGGCAGGATAGTGACCACCACATGCTCAACAATCGTATCTTTCACGACGCCGACGGCCAGTTCGCTCATAGCATCAAACTCGGAGATCGGAGAGTCACCATTGTTGTAGAAGCGGACAATAGGATGTACGGTATCGGTTAAGGACAAACACTCACCCTGATGCTCAGGATCGTTGAAGTCATACGGATAAACCACCTTCTCAACTGCAAGATCCGGAAGGCCCGGTGTCACATGGACATCATCGATGGACGGGTCGATCTTATTGGTTTGGCCAGTCATTCTGAATCTGATCTGACCCACCTCATCGTAACCGGTCAAAGCCACGACATATCTGGTCCAAATGCCGATTTCGCCTTCTGCTTTGGTGAGGGTATCCAACGGGATAAAGTTGTCACCGGAGCCGACCTCCACCATCATCTGGAAGTTGGAGGTGTTCGGTCCTGTGAAATACTTGTAGAAGGAAAGCTCTGCAGGATAGCCGTTCTGATAGTGCAGGTTAAGACACTTGGAGGTCAAGGTGGTCCACTTGGTAGCGTTATTGGAACCGCTGATACCTTGGACGGATGCATAGCGACCGAAGGCCTCAAAGACAGTACCTGCCTGCGTATGATCATGAGCAGGACCGCCATTGGTGTTGGCATTCGGGCTGGCAGCCTGGAAGACTTCCCACTTGTAGTTGGAAGCTGACATATCCACGGACCAGTCAGGTGTGAAGAAGTACTCACCATCTGAACCCGTACCGGAGTCGAAGGTCTCCAGATAAGGGATGGTAGCGGCACCGGCATCCACATGAGCATTGCCTGTCATAGTGTTATTGGAGACATAGAGGTCGCCACTATAGGTAATAGATGCATTCAAGGTATAATCACCAGCAGCACCCAAGTTAACGTTGTCAATTGACATGATGATATCCTCATACGGCTGGAAGGTACCAGAGGTCAAGCTGGTAGTATAGTTACCCGTAGCAGCACCTGCGACAGTCAGGTTCAGGGTCAGCGGATTGTCCATGGATAAGGTCTGTGTTTGTGAGCCATAGTTTCTCACTCTGACGCGTACGGTTGCATTGTTGTCCTGGCAAACATTGCCCACCGGGTGGATGAAGTTCACAATACCCATATCGGTCGTCACAGGCGGAGACAGGAGGATAGCATAGTCTTCGGTTTCACCGGCATAGTTGTAGGTACCACAAGCACTGGTATAGTTGCCAGCAGCACAGATGACGCGCATGCGGGTAAGGCCGAGAGCCGTGGTGGTCGGCACAACAATGGTAGCGTTAGTGGTGGCGTTGGCTTGGCCAGCCGGCACGGCACCGGAAGTGAAGATCTGCTCGTTGGTCTCGAAGACGCCATTGCGATTGTAGTCCACATAGACCGTCTTATAGACCGTAGCCGTAGCCGTGGCGGTGAAGGAGTGCGTGACAGCCAACTGGTAGGTCTGTCCTTGCACCAACTCGCCAGCAGCAACCGTGCCTGTGTAGTCCGTATAAAGTCCGTCACTGGCAGGAGTGTAGTTGGTGTACGGTGTACCCGGGCCATTGTTGATACCAGCGAAGGTCACATTGGAGATGTCTGCGCCAGTAGCCAGCGACAACGGACGGGAGATACAAGGATCCTCTTTGCGAACCATAATGGTCGTGGTATCGTTGCCATGATAGGTATCGCTGGTAAGACCCGTGTAAGCTTTGAAAGGAGTATCATAGTAAATGGTGCTCAAATCGCAAGAAGTGGTGAAGTTCACCGTGGCGGTGGCACCGGCAGCCAAAGAGCTTGTGTAGTTCTGGCTGACAGGCGTGCCGTTGGCCAACTGGTAAGAAACTGGGAAGTTGGAAGCGGCTTGGGTACCGAAGTTCTTGATCACCACTTGTACCGGATTGGTGGCTGTGTAGGTATTGCTAGGAGTCACCGGCGTGTTGATGGCAATCACACCCACATCATGTTGCGGAACATTGGTGTTGATGGTGATGGTTGACTTTGGAGACTCACAAGTATAGCTCATCTTGAAGCGGGTGTTCCAACGGTTGTTCTGCAAAGCGAAGGAAGAAGCAGCCGTCAGGGCCGTATTCTGAGCCTTGTAGAGCACTTTCTTCTGGATGGAGGTGTTGTGGAACTTCGGCACCGGGTTGATACCGTTGTTCGTCACACAGCTGGCATCGCCACAGTTGTGCTCCACATAGAGGAAGAGAGCCTTGCCATTATAGTCGAAACCGCCAGGAACAGGGATGGCGAACCAGTTGAGGGTGGCGAAATCCAACTCGCCGTCGAAGATTAACGTGGCGCCATTCGTCTCGTTGTTCCAGTTGATGGAGGTGGCAGCATTGGCAATCTGATCCATGTCTGCCGTATGGTTCTTCAACCACATCTTCACAGGAATGGAAGAACCGCTGGTATTCGCAGTCTGCACAGAGAAGAACAAGGTGTCAATTCTACCGGCAGGGCCGACTTCAGAAGCCGAGTACAGAATCTTGGCATAGGAGTGACCATTGGTGAAGGTGAACGGATAAGACTGTCCGGAAGTACCCGTACCCACTTGAACCAAAGTGTCAAAGTCATCATCCTCAATACGTCCGCTGTAGTATAATACCATCGGAGAGGAGTAAACAGGATCGGTCGTGAAGGAACTACCTTGGCCAATCGGGGTGTTGTCATTCTCGTTCTGATAGAAATAATAGTAATCCAAGACATTGCTGTTCGGGGTGATGGTATAAGGCATACCATACGTGGCCGTGTAGGTCAAGGCCGGAGGAGCCACCGGGTTGGCAGGGATATACAAGCGCCCGGAGATGGTGTCGTTCAAACGATACACACCCATAGAGCTTGCAGGGTTACTATAAATATGATAGGTATAGGAGTTGTTCTGCGTGGTAGATCCAATGTTGATACCGTTGGCAAAGGTGACAGTGGCATTTTGCAATGAGGAGATAGGCACGTTGACAGAAGAGGTGCCTGTGGCCGTGTGGGTACCTGTGAAGTTGGCCGTCAGGTTGAAGGTTCCGGCCGGGATCACAGAGGTGGAGGTAGTATCCGTATTACCCACATTCACCTGCAACTGCGGACTGTTCGGAAGACCGCACTGATAGGAAACCGGAGCCACCAGCTCATTGGTGATCAAGTCATATTGCGGACGGAACACATTGATGTGAATCGGTTTTCTGCTGGTGGTACAGTTGCTCGACTGAGTCTTACCAGCCACCCAATAGGTCACAGAGTCATACAAAGCAGGCGTGGTATAATACGGAGTGGCCGTGTTAGTCGTATGAATCGGCGTCGCATCATTCTCGTTAGCATAGAAATAGTATTGCGTCACATTGCTCAGACGATGCTCAGGTTTCAAGATATCAATCGTCTGCGTGTAGTTGCCTGTATAGTTATACTCGTTGAGCAGCGGAGCGGTATAGGTAGAGACTAACTGACCCGTGATGGTGTCATTGCCTCTGTACACCACTGTTTCGGTAGGCATATCCGTATAAATCGTGTAGTTGAAGGTCACGTTAGCGGTAGGAGCGGTAAAGTTAAACGGAGCGGTAAAGGTCACCGTCTTCAACTCTTCAGGAGCGAAAGGCTCATCCACCGTATGGCTGATTGTAGTACCATTGAACGTGGCATAAACCACAACCTTATTCGCCGGGATAGCAGTATTCAAGAGGTTCTTCACATTGACTTGGATATGCTCATCGGCAGCCATGGCGCAACCACCCATCGGGGATACCAATTCCATCGTCTGCACATCGTAGGTCGGGATGTCAGGCACATGTATATGAACTGGAATCTTTTCACTACCACACTCCAGATTGGCAATCTTGAAACGCATGTTCAAGCGTCTTGCATAGTTGGTGTAGGTACCCGTCATCGTCTCCGTATTGGCATTCTTATATTGGACAAGACCATTGGAGACCGTGGTCATTTGGAAGACCGGGTAGCTGGCACCACCAGACACATAGGCGCCACAGTTGTTACACTGGGAACCCGTGCCAGTACAGTAGTCTGCACAGTTGGTCTCGGTAAAGATTATCAGGTTGTCAGCATCGAAATCAAAGGAGTGCATGAGCGGGATCATAAACCAACCCGTCTGGTTGAAATAGATACGACCATCATATACCAGCGTGGCGCCATTGATGTCGTCGTTCCAGTTGAAGCTAGCCGTGGTCGGGAAGGTATTCTGATCCGTAGTCTTCATGTACAATTTGATCGGGATACCGGCAGATGCGGTGGCATTGGAAGCCGAAGTCACATACAATCCGATGCTGGTGATAGGTCCATGCATACCAATCTCATCGGCGGTATAGAGGATACGACCACGAGAGTAGCCATTGGTAAAGAAGAACGGCTGCGTACCTGTCAAAGTACCATTACCCACAATCGTGTCAAAGATGAATCCTGGATTAGCGGTGGCATAGAAGGTGGTATCAAAGTAGATAACCGGTGTAGTGAAGTTATTGGTATAGGTCAGCAACTCCCAAGACTCATAGCCTGTGCTCGCATACCAGCCAATCTCACCCGTCTGGATGGTGGAAGGCAACTGCGCCGTCAAGACACCAGAAGTAGAGTAAGAAATGTTCACAGGGCTTGTCACAATCGGTGTGTGAGACTTGCCGATGGAGACAATGTCAACCACAATAGTATCGTTGAATTGCAGACGGTCTCCTGTCACTTGGTCAATCCAAACTCTGATGTGATAGTTGCTATCAATGTCCACCAATTGGTTGGTGAAGTCAAAAATAGTCGGGAAGGCGAACTCAGAGGTTGCATGAGGGGCCAGGGCAGTCTGCATCGTATCTGTAACAGTAGGCAAACCATTCACTGAATAATGGAAGATCGTACCGGCTGGCACAGGCTCGAAGCCGTTATTGGTGATGGCTATCGTAATATTCTCGTGTCCCAAATCGCAACGGGTGGTCGGATTCAACACTTCCAGCAGTGCCATATCCTTAACATACGGAGTATCCACCTGCGCACCGATCATGAAACGACCGAAGGTCTGCGGCGTGTAAACACCATTAGCCAGATAGAAGAAGGTGGAATCACGAAGTGGGGTCTCAATCTGGGAACAGAGATAGTCACCATTGGAGAGCATCTCGATACCCACATAAAACTCACCGCTCATATTGG
Source organism: Bacteroidales bacterium (assembly GCA_017544105.1). GTDB lineage: Bacteria > Bacteroidota > Bacteroidia > Bacteroidales > WCHB1-69 > F23-D06. The sequence continues at coordinate 1,838 of JAFYEU010000099.1, read as the reverse complement.
TCAAAGCGAAGTTCTCAATCGGGATGATGTTCCAAGCACCTTGTTGCAAGGACTCGAAATCGACAAGGGCAGAAGTAGCCACAATCTCACCAGCTGCATTGGAGACAAAGGCTCTCATGCCGTTGGAAGGATTGGCAATATAGGTGTTGTCATAATAGTACTTCACGGCAGTCACACACAACGGCTCGGCCAGTTTGTAACGGACACAAGGACGAATGACGTTGTTGTAATCACCCGTCATCAGGCCCACCTCAGAGGTGTCGGCATAGTTGGCGATGTTGGTGGTCGTCACCATACGCCAATTCTGAGCATTGTTCACATTGTGCTGGTCATTGCGGGAACGCACCTCCACATTCTTAACCTCGGTCACGTTGTAGTGATGATCCGGGAAGGTCACCAGCGTTTCAGCTCCGGAAGCCAAGGAAGGAATCGTCAACGAGTCGGTATAGGTCTCGGTGGCACCGGTAACGGTCAAGTACACCTTGGCATTGGTCTGGGTCTGATAACCCTCGTTACGTACCAACGCACTAATCACATTACCCATACCCAGCTGCGCAGGAGTCTCACCCTGGGCATAGATGTTGGTCACCGCCAGGTCGTTGTCGAAGAGACTTCTCAAACGAATACGGTCGATGTTGATATTGTTACCAGCCTGGGAATAGGCGTCGAAGGCGATATAGACACATCCGGAGGACACATAGTTGGAAAGGTCATAGGTGTAAAGCGTCCACGTAGGCGTGGTGGCCGTATTCTGATAACGTTTCACAAGAGCAGTCGTCTGTCCTTGCGGAATAAGGTTGGTGAAGGTGTTGCCACCGTCGGTGGAGATCTTCACGGTAACACCCTCCAATGTCTTATTGGAGACATTGTCATGGGCGAACCACATTTCCAAGATGGGGTTCACAGCATTGGTCAGCTGCACCACCGGCATGATGGCGCGAGACTGCGTGGCATTGGCAAAAGTCTTGGAGTTGAAGAAGAGACGTCCCGTACCATAGACAGGAGCGATGGCCGGATTGACACCCGTACCTTCTTGGAAGGACCAGTTACCAGCACCACTCAACTGCTCGATGGTCCAAGTCTGCTGGGTACCATTGGAGAAGACCTCCTCATAGTCGGGGATGGCAGCCTCCATGACGAACATCGTATGCAGGGTGTCGTTGGCATGGTTGTTATCTCCATTGGTGGTGATGATGAAGGTAAGGTCTATCGTCTGGTTCACCGGGATGTTGACATTGTTTGCAACCACCTGAGACAAGGAGCCCAGCACCGGGATGTTGCCTGTGTTGACAGTCACCGTCTGGTGCAAGTTCAGACTGTCAGAATGGATGATGATGGTGGCCGGATGAGCGGCAAAGCTCAAGGCCTCGGCACCCTTGTTGGCAATGGACACCGTGATGTTGTAGCTGTTCTGCGGACAAGAACCCAGGGCAGGATTGGTCATGGCCACGATAGAAGCATCCACAGAAGCAATCAACGCTGCATAAGCACCCATGTAGGTCAGAGCAGAACGCTCAATCTGACGGATATCCGCATTGACTGGCGCAATACGCGGACACTCGAAACCCGTATAAGCGGTTGGCAGCAAACTGCTTGTTGGATTGTCTATGGCCGGCATCTCACTGATACTGTTCGTCAACGTGGTCACCGCATTCTCCAGCTCGGCAATTGTATTGCGCGTAACCGTCTTGTAAGCTACAATGCCAGAATTGGAATAAAAGTCATTGTAAGCACCCGTGACCGTGGAGTTGGCATTCAGATACAACGGATAGTTTGTATTGTCACTGCAGTTGACATTATTAATAAGGATATTATTATCTAAATATGTATTGTTATTG
>JAFYEU010000098.1 GCA_017544105.1 Bacteroidales bacterium | reverse complement strand
TCAACACCGAGGATGCTATCATCCGGTTCGATATGAGCGAGTTTCAGGAGCCGCACTCTGTCTCCCGACTCATCGGTTCGCCTCCCGGATACGTGGGCTACGATGAGGGCGGCCAACTGACCGAGAAGGTGCGCCGGAAACCCTATTCCGTCATCTTGTTCGACGAGATAGAGAAAGCACACCCCGATGTCTTCAACGTGCTGCTGCAGGTGCTCGACGATGGCCGTCTGACCGACAACAAGGGTCGTCTGGCCGACTTCAAGAACACCATCATCATCATGACCTCCAACCTGGGCTCCAACATCATCCAGGAGAACTACTCCGACCGTGCCAACCTGACCGACGAGGAGGTGTTCGACCGGACCAAAGCGGAGGTGACTGACCTGCTGAAGAAGTCGCTGAAGCCCGAGTTCCTCAACCGTATCGACGAGGTGGTGATGTTCCAGCCGCTCTCCAAGAAGGAAATCAAGGAGATCATCAACCTGCAGATCTCGCAGTTGGGCGACCTTCTGTCACAACGCAACATCAAGGTCGAGTTCACCCGCTACGCCATGGACCTGCTCTCCAATCTGGGCTACGACCCGCTCTATGGTGCCCGTCCGCTGAAACGAGTGATCCAGAAGTATATCCTCAACGAACTCTCCAAGATCATCTTGGCGGAGGACATCAAGCCCGACAGCGTCATCATGGTCGACTCCGTGGAGGATGGCAAGTTCGTCTTCTATCAGAAATAGTGTCAGGGCAGGGGTGTGACGAGCACCCCTGTTTTGATTTTTGGCACAAAGTTTGTAATATCCATAACCGTTTTTAAGATTTTTAATACCATAATTATATGATGCAAACAGGTAAAATTAATGTACAGACCGAGAATATCTTTCCGGTAATCAAGAAGTTCCTCTATTCAGATCACGAAATATTCCTCCGCGAGCTGGTCTCCAACGCCGTGGACGCTACCCAGAAGATGAAGACCTTGGCCACGCGCGGCGACTTTGCTGGCGAATTGGGCGACCTGACCATCAAGGTGAAGGTTAACAAGGACGACAAGACCATCCGCGTCATCGACCGCGGTATCGGCATGACCGCCGAGGAGGTCGATAAATACATCAACCAGATTGCCTTCTCCGGCGCTGAAGACTTCCTCGCCAAGTACAAGGGCAACGACGCTGCCAACATCATCGGCCATTTCGGACTGGGCTTCTACTCCTCCTTCATGGTGGCCGATACGGTGGACATCATCACCAAGTCGTATCAGGATGGGGCCAAAGCAGTGAAATGGAGCTGTGACGGCTCTCCTGAGTTTACCCTGGAAGAGACTGAAAAAGAGGACCGTGGAACGGAAATCGTGCTGCATATCGCGGACGACACCCAAGAATTCCTCGATGAGCCGAAGATTGTCGGCTTGCTGAACAAATACTGCCGTTTCCTGCCCATCCCGATCGAGTGCGGCACCAAAACCGAATGGGTGAAGCCCGAAAAGAAAGAGGGCGAAGATGAGGCGAAAGAGGGTGAAGAGAAGAAAGAGGAACCCAAGGAGGAAGCCATCCAGGTCCCCAATATCATCAACGACACCGAGCCGATATGGCAGAAGTCACCCTCCTCGCTGACCGATGAGGACTATAAAGCCTTCTACCACAAGCTCTATCCGATGAATTTCGAGGAGCCCATGTTCCAAATTCACCTCAACGTGGACTATCCTTTCAACCTGACGGGTGTGCTCTATTTCCCGAAGGTGAAGAACCAACTCGACCTCAAGAAGAACCGTGTACAGCTCTATTGTAATCAGGTCTTCATCACTGACGAGCTTGAGGGCGTGATTCCGGAGTTCATGACCCTGTTGCACGGCGTGATCGATTCTCCGGACATCCCGCTCAACGTGTCCCGTTCCTATTTGCAGTCGGATGCCAACGTGAAGAAGATCTCCACCTACATCAGTAAGAAGGTGGCCGAGAAACTGGAGAGCATGTTCAAAGAGAACCGCGAGGAGTTCGAGAAGAAATGGGATGAACTGAAGGTCTTCTTGGAGTTCGGCTCCCTCACCGATGAGAAGTTCTACGAGAAGATCCAGAACTTCTATCTGCTGAAGAATACGGAAGGCAAATACTACACGATAGAGGAATATCGCAATCTGGTAACTGCTTTGCAGACCGACAAGAACGAGAACGTCATCTTCCTCTATGCCGCCAATATGGACGAGCAGCATCTCTACATCCAGGCTGCCAAGGAGCATGGCTATGATGTGCTGCTGATGGATGGATTCTTGGATACCCATTTCATCAACATGCTGGAACAGAAGGTTGAGAAGACCCGATTCACCCGTGTGGACGCCGACATTGTGGAGAAACTGATCGAGAAGAGTGACGAGGAACTCGTTTCCAAGTTGTCTGACGACCAGAAGAAGAGCCTGAAAGAGTACTTCGACCAGAATGTGGACAAACAGAAGTTCACAGTGATGGTGGATGCGATGAGCGAGACCGACCTGCCCGTGATGATCACGCAGAACGAGTTCATGCGTCGTTTCAAAGACATGGAGAAGGTGTCGGGCCAGCAAGGTATCTACGGTGGCTTTGAGCACTACAACCTCGTTGTCAACGGCAACCATCCGCTGGCCAACAAGTTGTTGGAAGAGGCCGATGAAGCCAAACGTAACACGCTGATCCAGCAGCTGGTGGACTTGGCGCTCTTGTCGCAGAACATCCTCACCGGCGAGAAGCTGAGCGAATTCGTCAAGCGCAGTTTTGATCTCATCGGGAAGTAGCTATGAGGTTATTAAGCTGTTAAATTATTAAGTTATTAAACTATAGAAATTTGATGGCGTGGTGATCAAGAGTCGGGGATGGTTGTCCTCGACTCTTTTTTTAGGCATATAAATCCCTTTTTATATCGCATTTTTTACATTTGTTTGGCGGAAATCATGGTCCTGTCGTGCGATTTTGATGCCGGTTAGTTTCGCCTGCTATGGAAGGATGTTTTTGTAAGTTGCTGATAATCAACAATGGCGTATCGTAAAAATAATGTATGTAGGTGTGTTGTATGGAAAAGAAAAAAGTGTATTTTTGCGCGCTTAAAATAGAACCGATTATTGTCCTTAATGTTAGCTAAAGGAATTAATTAAAAACTTGGGAAATGTGGGTGAAGACATTTCTCACAAAAAAAAGAAAAAGTAAACAATGGATGCTGTAAGTTACAAAACAGTTTCGGCGAACAAAGAAATCGTCAAGAAAGAGTGGCTCGTAATCGACGCTCAAGAGTTAGTGGTCGGTCGCTTGGCTACCACTGTTGCCCGTATTTTGAAGGGTAAACACAAAACCTACTACACACCGTCTTATTTCTGCGGTGATGAGGTTATTATCATCAATGCTGAGAAAGTGAAGTTCACGGGTAAGAAGTGGACGGACAAGGAGTATGTGCACCACACCACCTATCCGGGCGGCCAGCGTTTTGCAACCCCGAAGGATTTCATGCGCAAATACCCGGAGCGTATCATCGAGCACGCTGTGAAGGGCATGCTGCCGAAGAACAAGCTTGGTGCCGAGATGTTCCGTCATCTGCATGTGTATGTTGGTCCGAACCACAAACACGAGAACCAAGAACCCCAACCCAGAGTCATTAACATTAACGATATCAAATAACAATGGAAGTAATCAATACATTAGGCAGAAGAAAAACCGCAGTTGCCCGTCTGTACATGCAGGCCGGTACCGGTAAGATTGTGGTCAACAACCGCGATTACAAGGAGTATTTCAGTGTGCCTACTTTACAATATAAGGTAGAACAGCCGTTCATGGTCGCCCAACTGATGGGTCAGTATGACGTTAAGGCTAACCTCGATGGCGGTGGTGTCACCGGTCAAGCTGAGGCTCTCCGCATGGCTATCGCCAAGGCACTCGTGGAAATCAACCCTGAACTCCGTCCCGCTTTGAAGTCCCAAGGCTTCCTCCGCCGCGACCCGCGTATGGTCGAGCGTAAGAAACCCGGTCAACCCAAAGCCCGTAAGAGATTCCAATTCAGCAAACGTTAATATTGGAAATATTATCAAATGTTTAGTATCGAAACTCTGGAGATTCTGTGCAGACTACCCCAGAGTTGCTTTTAAGAACGTAAACAAATTAAAAAAAACATGTCAAGAGTACAATTTGAAGAATTATTAGATGCAGGTTGTCATTTTGGACACCTCAAGAGAAAATGGAATCCCGCCATGGCTCCTTATATCTTTATGGAGAAGAACGGTATTCACATCATCGACCTTTACAAGACGATGGACAAGCTGGATGAGGCTTGCGCTGCTGCCAAGCAAATCGCCCGTTCCGGTCGTAAAATCTTATTCGTAGCCACCAAGAAGCAGGCTAAGGAGACCGTTTCCAATATGGTTAAGGAAGTCGGCATGCCGTACGTTACCGAGCGCTGGCCCGGCGGTATGCTCACCAACTTCTTCACCATCCGCAAGGCTGTCAAGAAGATGAGCGACATCGACCGTCTGATCGAGAGCCCTCAATTCAACAACATCTCCAAACGTGAGCGTCTCCAAATCCAACGTGAGCGTGCCAAACTGGAGAAGAACCTTGGTTCTATCGCCGACCTGAACCGTCTGCCCGCAGCCGTCTTCATCGTCGATATCATGAAGGAGCACATCGCCCTCGCCGAGGCTCGCAAGTTGGCCATCCCGACCTTCGCTATCGTGGATACCAACACCGATCCCCGTATGGTCGATTATCCTGTTCCCGCCAATGACGACGCCTCCAAGTCTATTGCCGTCATCCTGAACGCTATCTGCGAAGCCATCAAGGAAGGCCTCAACGAGCGTGAGATGAACAAGGACGCCCAGCCGCTGCTCGACGAGATGAGCGAGGCTGAGGAGACTGCCGAGGAGACCGAAGAAGCTCCTGCTCAGAAGGAAGGTAAGAGAAGAAGAATCTCTGCAAAATAAAGTACTAACCCTTAAAAATTGAGATTATGGCAACCATTACAGCTGCTGATGTAAATAAACTGAGACAACAAACCGGTATCGGTATGATGGATTGTAAGAAGGCGTTGGTCGAGGCTGACGGCGACTTCGAGAAAGCTATCGATATCCTTCGTAAAAAAGGTCAGAAAGTGGCCGCCAAACGTGCCGATCGCGAGTCCAATGAGGGCCGTCTGATCGCCAAGACGAATGCCGACCACACCAAGGGCTTCATGCTCTTAGTGGCTTGCGAGACCGACTTCGTGGCTAAGGGTGACGAGTTCGTGACTTTCGTGGACACCATGCTCGACAAAGCCATGGCCGCTAACATCAATACTCGCGATGAGCTCCTGGCTATGAACATGGACGGCATGACCGTGACCGAGAAGCTGACCGAGCTGACCGGCAAGACGGGTGAGAAGATCGAACTTCCTCACTACGATACCCTGGAAGCTCCCTACGTGGAGGCTTACAACCACATGGGCAACCACAAGGCTACCCTCGTGGGCTTCAACAAGAACGATGAGAATGCCAAGGGCGTCGCTCATAATGTGGCCCTGCACATCACCGCCATGAACCCGCTGGCTTTGGACGAGACTGTCATCCCGCAAGAGGTGAAAGACAGAGAACTCGCCGTGGCTGTGGAGAAGACCCGTATCGAGCTCATCAACAAGGCCGTTGACGCCGCTCTGAACAAGGCTGGCATCAACCCCGCTCACGTTGACAGCGAGGATCACATCAACTCCAATATGGCTAAGGGTTGGATCACCGAAGAGCAGGCTAATATGGCCCGCAAGATCAAAGAGGAAGAAGCTGCCAACAAGGCTGCCAACCTCAATGAGGCTCAGATCCAACAGATCGCCCAAGGTCGTCTGGTGAAGTTCTTCAAGGAGAGCACCCTGATGTACCAAATCCTCGTGATGGGCGGCGACGGCAAACAGAATGTCCGCGACTACATCCATGCCAACGACAAGGCATTGGAATGCACCGCCTTCATTCGCCGTCAGATTGGCGAGTAATTCATCGTTAGCTCAAAAATGTAATAAAAGCGGGAATGGCGTTAGCCATTCCCGCTTATTACGAAAAAGAGTTAATGATAGTACATTGTGTTGATGATATCCTTTTATTGAATATGAGATATTTGTTTGAATATAGAAACTGCCTTGAAAGCGTTTATAAATATTGTAAATGTATGAGTAATAAAGTCCTATTATTTATACTTTCCTTTTTTCTTCTTACAATCAGTTGTTCAAAAGATGATTTGTTGACAGATGAAAGCCAGAATTTGAAAAATGAAAATATTTCTGACGATGAAATAGTTTTGGGAAAAGAACTAAACGATCCGTATCGTTTGGATAATATGCAGAAAGCATTCAATCAGTTGGGATATCCTAATCCTCCAGTTTCATCGATTAAACCCAATCATAAATATGTTCGTATAAAACCCAATGATGACTCTCAATTGGATTTGTTGCAGAGTGATACAAGTCTGATTCTGTGGTCGTATCCACTTCATTATGAAATTGTCGTTGCTGGTTCGTACTATCATGATCCTTCTTTGCCCATAGACGCTTGCACATATCAATATGCTGTTGTCCCCATAAATTATTTATTCCCTTCTGGATTGGAAGTCGAGACCATATATGAAGTTTTTATTCCACCAGTGAACGAGCACAAGGATTTTTATGATGCCTTGGAAGAGTTATCTTATTTTTTGACAGGAGCTATTGATGAGCCTAGCAATTCAAAAGCTTCGTAATGGACTCCTTCTGCAACAGTGAAAGCATTTGACGACTTTGTTTATGCCTACGTCCCTTTACAAGGAATAACGGTGAGAGCTCGATATGGAACTAAGATAGCAACAGGGATAACAAATAGTAATGGCTATTGTGCAGTGTCAGAGACTTTCAAACATGCGGTCAATTATTCGTTCAAATGGGAGAGCGCATATTGGGATATACGTAATGGCGCATTGGGCCAAGCTTTTTACAATGGACCACAATTGGATGGAACTTGGAATTTAAATATATCAAAATCTGGGGGCAGGTCAATATTGTATGCTTCCGTACATAGGGCAGCCTGGAAATTTTTCTATGGTAATTGTTTGGGCATTAATCGTCCCATATTAACCAGCAAAACTAAAATTGGAGTTTTGAATCAAGAAAGTTCATGGGGAGCAGGCTGTTGCTGGGGAACATGGAGCGTAATGGGCGTTATCCCTGATATTCTGATTTCTTATCCACATGAGTCCCTGACATATGATGTTTTCGGTACTACTATTCATGAGTTGGCACACCAGTCACATCTTTTATTTATGGGTTTGTCAACTTACGGACAATTGGATAAAGAGATACACGAAAGTTGGGCTGTGGCTGTGGCTCATGAGCTTACAGACCATCATTACAATGTTGAATTGGCATCATATAATACATTTCATACGATGGACTATAAGAACTACCAAGATTGGCAGCCGGGAAAGCTTTCGGGTGGAAAATCAAATTGTTACACCCCGCTTTTTGTTGACTTGATAGATGATGTAAACCAAAGATTTACGCATGATGAACCCTTACAATACCCCAACGATAATATTTCAGGGTATTCTTTGTCATACATTCAAGACAACATTTTGGTTTCATCCTATGGACTGTCCAGCTTTAGGGATGCGCTGAGTTTACATAAAATTAATGGAGTGACTGATAACGATATCACTTTACTCATGGAATATTATTGGGGCTATGATTATGCTCGGCCTGATTGATGTTATACAATTTTTTTTACCTTATGAATCATAAAATCTTATTGAAATTGTCCATGTTCACTTTCCTTATTTTAGGACTTCAATCCTGCGTTTGGGAACGAGGGAGTGGTGACATGTATTATATGAGAAACACCTTGTCAGAGCCAGTCATGTTTGGGGTGTTGCTGAAAGGTGGAGCCGTTTCGGATGCCTATGACACAGTTGTTATTAGACCGGGAGATTGTCGTTTGGTACGTTCAGAGGGAGGCATTGGACATATTTCTCCATTCTGGAACATGGAAGTAGAACAGTCGACGGGGCTAATATATGATAGGTATGGTAATGAGGCCGATTGTGTGCTGTTTTTTTCTGATAGTTCATATGTGATTTATAGCGAACGGAATTATCACGACTATGAAAAACATCCTTATAACAGAAACTGTTGGAGGATTATTTCGAATGACAAAAAGACCAGGACCATCAAGGTGGAATATCTCATTGACGAATTGGATTATCAGAATGCGCAGCAGGGTGAATGACAGGCTTTTGCCCTGACCGTTTGGAAGCCGATAGGACGGAGAAAATGGAAGTGCCATTTTTCTCCGTTTTTTTAATGCGATAAACGATAAAATATGTATTTTTGCCCTCCATTTGAAATTTTACAATTAACATTTAAATCTATACGCAATGAAAAAAATCTTTACCCTTATTGCCTTGATATGCATGGCATTAGTTGGCGCGGCACAGACCGTCAACCTGGCCTATTTCCCTTTTACGGGCAATACCGCTGCTCCCAGCACCCCGACCTCCTATTTGGCAACAGCCGGTGAACAGACTGGCACCGCCGGCATCTATGTGGATGGTACCCACGGCTCTTCCGCTTGGGCACAAGCTTCCGAGTTGACCAGCAACAATGGTTCCACTATCAACGCGATGGACGGGGTTGGCTCCGACAAGGACTTGGCGATGATCAACCAAAGTGCTAACGGCAAGGCCTTTGCCTTCCATTTCTCCAGCACGGGTTACCAGAATATCGTGGTGACGATGGCCGCTCGCCGTACTGTCACGGGCTTCAACACTGGCGCATGGGAGTACAGCACCGACGGCACCACCTTCACCGCCCTTCCCGATGCCAACACGATGCCTACCGCCGCTGGCACCTACGAACTGGTTACCCTGGACCTCTCCGGCATTGCAGCCCTGAACGACCAAGCCAATGTCTATCTCCGCTGCACGTTGACCGGTGCCACCTCTGACAACGGCTCCTATCGTATCGATAATGTACAGGTCAACGCCCTTCCCAGCGGTCCGGATGTCTATGCTCCCTACATCACCAATGTCAACCCTACGAATGCCACTACCGTCGTTCTGACCTTCAATGAGGCGCTGAATGCCACGACGGCTGAGACGGCTTCCAACTATGTGCTTAACGATGGTACGATTTCCCAAGCCGCTTTGAATGGCAATGTGGTGACCTTGACCGTGGCCCCGGCCATGACCGAAGGCCTTGAGCATACTTTGATTGTCAGCAACGTGACCGACGTGGCCGGCAATGCTATGGACCAAGACACCCTCACCTTTACCTATGGTGTGGAACAACAATATGTGTGCGCCACCATTGCAGAGCTTCGCTCCAAACTGGATTTCACGGACAACTCTGGCAACGTGGTGGACAATACCACTTATAAACTGACGGGCGAGGTTGTGGTGACCGCTGTGGCTGCCTACAACAACCAGAAGGTGATTCAAGATGCCACTGGCGCTATCCTCATTTTCGATCCCAACGGCACCCTCGGCACCTTGAGCATCGGCGACAAGATCTCTGGCATCTATGGCACCCTGACGAACTACTATGGCTTCTTGGAGTTCAAACCGACTGCTGCATACGAGAATTTCATCTCTGTTTTTGAGGATGTGACTCCTTTGGTCATCACCATCGATCAGTTGAACGATGCCTCTTTCATGATGGGTCACCAGGCTGAACTTATCCAACTGAATGACGTTACACTTAACGAGGCCGGCAACACCTGTGCTGTCCTGACGCCTTATGGCATCACCCAGAATGGCACGAGCGCCAACGCCTTCTTCGCCTACTTCCAGGATGCCGAATACATTGGCAATGCCCTTCCGTCCTACAACATGGATCTGGTAGGTTTCAACTTCGCTACCAGCAAGATCGGTTCCAGCTACTTGGACTTCAGATATTACATCATCCCGCGTAACAATGGTGATTTCGCTGAACACGTAGGCATCTCTGAATATGATCAGGCTATCCAAATCTTCCCGAATCCAGTGGAGAACACCCTGCACCTCTCTTTCAACGCTTTTAATGCTACCACGGTGCAGATCTTTGACATCACCGGCAAGATGATCATGAGCCAGGCTGTGGAAGGTCAGGTGATGAGCGTCAATGTTGACCAACTCACCACGGGCACCTATTTTGTACGCTTGACGGACGGCCACGATGCCGCTATCACCAAATTCGTGAAGAGATAATCGTCATCTATTTCCCATACGAGAAAAGAGGCAGGATGTGAAGATGTCCTGCCTCTTTTTTTGTGCTGTAACGGCTGTATGTTTTTGATGAACAGCGCTTTGCGAAAGGTTTAAAATAAAAAATCAAAAAGGTATAATAATTGAGGCGGTGATTCGTTATACTCATGTGATCAAAAATTAACCAATCATTTTGCCGATGAATAAAAACTCTACATCCTACAACCAAAAGAATCTGAAAAGAGAAAAACCATCCCCCCGGGTAATCCGTAATATCCTGAACTATTCGAAGTCGTTGATGTCGATTCCTGTTCAGTATGACCGTTTTCTTCTGCTGGTGAACAATTAACAGCGTTCTGATATGCAGGAGGCTGTTATTGGCTTGGGGAGTAACATCGAACCACGCGGTTTTTATTTGCAGATGGCCGTCTTTATGATGAAGGAGACGGTTGGGGAGTTGCTGCGTGCGTCGTCCGTCATCGAGACGGAGGCGTGGGGCTTTGAGGCACCTCCTTTCCTGAACCAGGTGGTCGTGATGAGGACGAAGCTGGAGCCGCTGGCGTTGCTGGACGAATTGCAGCGGATTGAGCGTGCTTTGGGCCGGACGCAGAAAAGCACGGTCCAGGATGGGGTGGCCCAGTATCACAACCGGACCATAGACCTGGACATCCTCGATTATGGCCATCTCGTCTATCAGGATGACCGCCTGACCCTCCCGCACCCCAAGATTGCCCAGCGGGACTTTGTCCTCCATTCTCTGCAAGAGTTACAACTTGACATTCCGAATATCCAAAGAGATGACAATACCATATAATTATATAGTGATTGAGGGTTGTATCGGGGCGGGCAAGACCACCTTTTCCAAGATGCTGGCCGAAGATTGCAATGCGGAGCTGGTCTTGGAACAGTTCGCGGACAATCCCTTTCTGCCCAAGTTCTACGAGGACCCCATCCATTACGCGCTCCCTGTGGAGATGCACTTCCTGATGGAACGTTACCGCCAGCTGAGTCATCTCCTGTCGGCCCGTGATATGTTCAAGGATTTTGTGGTGGGGGATTACTTCATCGACAAGTGTATCATCTTTTCCAAGAACAACCTGCTGCCCGACGAGTTCAACTTGTATAGCACGGTGTTCAATACCATCTCGTCCTATCTTCCCAAACCGGAACTCATCATCTACCTCTACAATGAACCCGAGCGACTGCTCCGCAATATCGCCCAACGCGGCCGCGAGTATGAGAAGCACATCACTGCCGATTATCTGAATGATATCCAACAGAGCTATCTGAACTATTTCCGGCAGAATGCTTCGATCCCGATTGTGCTGGTGGATGCCGGGAATCTGGACTTTGTCTCTTCCCACGAAGACTATCTGAAGATCAAGGGGCTGGTCCAAAAGCACTATGACGTGGGCATTCACCGCATCTCATGGTAGCATATTGCCGTGTTGGAAAAATTATTTTCGGAGGATGGCGCATTATAAGTTTTTTTTGTACTTTTGCTGACCTTTTTGTGATTATTAATTTAATGCAATAATATTATGAAGATTAGAAAATTATTCAGCGCTCTCTTAGTGATTTTGGTCTTGGTGATGGCCGTTTTCGCAGCACGTTCCATTATGAGGCCTGAGAAGTTCAAGAGTGTTTATGAATTTCGTAAAGCTGCCAATGTCAGTAATTTGTTGGCCATCAGAAGTGCGCAAGCTGTCTATAAGACTGTGTACAAGAAATATGCCAGCGACATTGACTCATTGGCCGATTTCGTTAAAAACGGCTATGTGGAAGTGGAGAAAACAATCGGTACTATTCCTGACTCTATCTCCCAAGAGCAAGCTTTCAAGATGGGCTTGATTCACAAAGAAACGGTGAAGGTGCCTGCTATGGAGAAGATCCTGGAGCTGGACCAGAAGAACCTGACCCCTGAGAGCTTCAAGAATTTCACCCGCATACCCTATTCCGACAACAAGAAATATAAGATCCAGACAGGTGTGATCTCCAATAAGAACTATGAGGTTCCCTTGTATCGTATCGATGTGCCCATCGATGACATTTTGATTAACATGGATAGAACGGTGACCCCTGAGAATTCCAATGTGTTCAAGAAAGTGTGGGATAAGATCTTCTTCAACAACCTTTCTGAGGAGACCCAATACAAATCCCTGTATCCGGATCTCTACATGGGTAGCTTGACAGAGGCCTCCACTGCCGGTTCTTGGGAATAATATATTGGATATGAATCCTATTTTCAATACTTACTATACGAAATCCATTCGCTTGACCCCGAATGGATTTTCGCTTTTTAATTTGGCTGATGGTCAGCTGAAAAGGGAAGATTATACGAATGAGGAGAATGTGCTGCTCACGCAGAAGGTGCCCTCTTTTTTCCAGTTGTCTGGTACGGATGAGGAGCCTATGGAGGTGGTGGTGGCCACGCACGTGCCCATGCTGGTGCCGGAGGTCATCTTTGAGGAGTCCAAAGTCAAGGATCTGCTCTCCATGCAGTTTGACATCTCCCAGTTGGGGCAGTCTTTTGCCGACCAGTTGGGGCTCTACCGCTCACTCTATTTCCTCACCCAAAACGAATGCGACACCTTGAGCGCTGTCCCCATCAAGCCTCTCTTCAAGAGTGAAGCCACCATCTTGTACGACTTCCTGCTTCACCAGGCGCAGCATGATGCGGTCTTGTTGTCCGTGGATGACCACTTTGTGGACTATTTCGTGATGCATGCCAATGCGCCGGCGCTGGTGAACCGCTCCACGCGGACCGAGTTGGTGGATGTCTTGTACTACTCACTGAATTGTGTGCAACAGTATGGTCTTATGGAGCCGACGCTTTTTGTCCATTATTTCAACACCCCCAACCGGAAGTTGAATGACCTGCTGCGCCGTTACCATCATCATGTGGAGGTCTTGTAGCCATGCGTATCATCAGTGGTAAAAATAAAGGAAGACACATTGTGGCGCCAGCGAATCTGCCTGTGCGTCCCACCACCGACATGGCCAAGGAGAGCTTGTTCAACATTTTGAACAACTACTTCTATCTGGATCAGGTGGAGGTGCTGGACCTGTTCGCCGGAACGGGCAATCTCACCTATGAGTTTGCTTCCCGTGACGCCAAGTCGGTCGTCTCCGTCGATCTGGATCCGCATTGTGTCAACTTCATCAAGAAGACCATCCAGACGTTGCACTACGACCAGGTGTCGGTGGTGCGGCAGGATGCATTTGCCTATACGGCTGCCTCGCGCCGTAAGTTTGATGTCATCTTTGCCGATCCTCCTTATCAGATGGAGAATATCGCCGAGATCGTCCGGAATGTCTTTGTCAACGAGATGCTCAAGCCCGACGGGTGGCTGGTGTTGGAACATTCCGATGCCCATGACTTCTCCGACCATCCTGCTTTTTATGACCATCGCCGTTATGGTCGGGTGAATTTCACTTTTTTTGTCAACATGTCTGATGCCGAGGGCGCAGCAGAAGAGGAGGAATAGTGTATGAATGAAAAGAAATATTTGATTGTGGGGTTGGGTAATGCCGAGCAGCAATATGCCGGCACGCGTCACAACTATGGCTTTGAGGTCGTTAATGCGCTGGCGGGTGCCTTGAAAGCCTCATTCAAGAATGACAAGTTCGCCTATATGGCCAAGGCATCCTATAAGGGCCGCCAGATTGTGATGATCATGCCCACCACCTATATGAATCTCAGCGGCAAGGCCGTCAAATATTGGCTGAATGCCGAACACATCGCCCCGGAGCGGTGTATGGTAGTGTGCGATGACCTGGACCTGCCTGTCGGTGCGTTGAAGATCAAGCCGAAGGGTGGGGGAGGCTCCCACAATGGTCTGAACAACATCATCGAGTTGCTGGGCCACCAGAATTTCCCGCGCCTGCGTTGCGGTATTGGCAAAGACTTTGCCAAGGGCTATCAGGTGGACTATGTGCTGGGACGTTTCTCCAAAGAGGAACTTGCCCTGATAGAGCCCTGTATCGCCCATGCGGTCGAGTCTCTGAAGTTGTTCGTCACCGATGGTCTGGAGCGAGCTATGCTGCATTGTAATACAAAAACTGAAGACACCGAAAAATAATACCCTATGAAGAAGATTGTCCTATATGTCTCTTTCCTGTTGGCATTCCTCTCCGGAGCTGCCCAGTCGCAGAATTGGTATCAGGTTGGTTTCAAGATCTCGGCCAGCTTCCCGACCAACCGCATGTACTCGGTGGACAATGATTATCTGATCTCCCTCACGGCTGCCGATTTCGGTGCTTTCTTCCGTGCGGGCAAGTATGTGTATGGGGAGGTCGGCTTTGGCTACGCTTTCTATAAAGGAGACTATACGGTTAAATTGGCTGACGGCTCCAACCTCTTCGAGCCCGCTCGAGTTGAGTTGCGCCATCTGCAGATCCCCGTCAAGGCTGTCGGCAACGTGCCGCTCACGCGTACCCTGTCGCTGCTGCCCTTTGCCGGCATCATCTGGCAGCCGCTGGTCAAGGTGACTGGCAATGACATAGGCTACAATAAGAATACCCTGAAACAATCCGTGCTGTTCACCTCGGGCCTGGATTTTAAGCTCGGACCGATCGTGTTGGGTGTCAATTATCGCTACTCGTTGACCAGGTTCTTCCAAAACAAGGAGGGAAAACACCCTCAGTATGTCAACGTTTGCGTCGGTTTTCAGTTATAAGACTTTGACAGTCAAAGAGGACAACGACGCCAAAAAAGTTTGGTAATTTCTAAAATAAATACTATTTTTGCCGCGCTTTTCGCAAAAGGGAGCTTAGCTCAGTTGGTTTAGAGCATCTGCCTTACAAGCAGAGGGTCACAGGTTCGACTCCTGTAGTTCCCACCAAACATTCATCATCCCATTTTGGGAGCTTAGCTCAGTTGGTTTAGAGCATCTGCCTTACAAGCAGAGGGTCACTAGTTCGAATCTAGTAGTTCCCACCAGAAACTCATCGGTTGCCGATGAGTTTTTTTTATTTTTTGCGTCCAACAGTCCCCCATCTTTCCTTAAAATATCGTATCTTTGCCGCCTTAAAATTTGACGCGATGAAAAATGTTCAAACCATTATCTTGACTTTTGTGGTTGTATTCTTCCTGATGCCGTTTGCGTGGGCTCAGAAGAACTCCACTATTCATGTGAAAATACTGAATAACAAGTATAAACATGTTGATTTGGTGAGTGCCTATGGCGAGGATAAGACCTATCTTTCCACCGATATCGCCCAAGACCAGTTCACAATCACGACGCCCCTCGGACCGGACATCTATCGTCTCCGCTTCGACGGCCAAGACCATTTCCTCTTGGTGATCAACCCGGGGGAGGCTCAGGAACTGGAACTGGATGCCGAAGACCTGACAGAGATCCGTTCCACAATGGGTTCTCCTTCGATGGCTTTTGTCAAGAAAGCCATTGAGTATGGTCATCAGAGAAAGCATGTGCTGGATAGTCTTAACAATGCGCTCCAGCAAGACAAGCAGCAGAAGTATTGGGCCTCTACCGCCCAAAATATCAATATGTTCACACAGACGAATGATGATGTGGACAATAGTCTGATGGCGGCCTTCAAGAATGTCGATTCCTTGTCGCAGCTGTTCCATCGTTATGCTCCCTCAGGCAAAGTGAAAGGGTCCGATCTCGATTTCTTTGTGAACAGTGTCAACAAGCAACTCAAGGAACTGGAGATGAATTACCAGCCTTTTGCCAGCTATGTTGAGAATGTGAACAAGTATTACGATTTCTCCCGTGACCGTCAGCCTGGGGATGCGGATTTCTATTTCACGTTGGACGGTTATCTGAATGAACTCTCTGCCCGCCACGAGGTGGCCAAGTCTGCCATCGGACCGATGATTGGCGATGTGAAAGAGTTGCTGGCGGTACGCGATAGTCTGGCCTACAATAATCTATTGAGTAAGAAATCCAATAAGAACAGCTGGGCAGTCATGACGGTGCGGCGTCTGGCAGACAAGGTGCAGAATGCTGCTGCACAGAAAAGCGAGTATGAGCAGAGCATCCAGCGGACCCGCAACAATGCCTCCGCCCTGGTGACCTCCTCTCAGGATCGTGTCCGCCAAATCGTTGCCGGCTATCAGAACAAGTACAACGAGACCGATGCATACGTGAACAATAAGATCAAGGAGGCCATCTTGGAGAACAAGAGCGACCTTGCCACGATGATGTTCATTGATATGTTCCCTCGTGAGCAAAATGTCGATTTGCACAAGACTGTTTACACCGCTTTGCATGATAAGTATCCGGATCATCCGGTCGTCAAGGAGCGTTGGGCGATCATCAATTCCGCAGCTGGGAAGACCTCTGTGGGCTCGATAGCTCCCGAGCTCGAGTTCCCGAATCCGGACGGCAAGATGCTGAAGCTGTCAGATTTGAGAGGCAAGGTGGTGTTGGTTGACTTCTGGGCTTCCTGGTGTGGCCCCTGCCGTCGAGAGAACCCCAATGTGCGCAAGGTATACAGCAAGTATCACGACAAGGGTTTTGAGATCTTCAGTGTCTCCCTCGACCGTGATGCCAGCGCGTGGAAGGGTGCCATCAAGGCAGACCAGCTGGTGTGGCCGAACCATGTCAGCGACCTGAAGCAGTGGCAATCCCAGGCCGCAGCCATCTATGGAGTCAGATCCATCCCTGCTACCTTCCTGTTAGACAGAGAGGGCCGTATCGTAGCCAAGGATCTCCGTGGCGAGGCTCTGGAGCGCGCGGTCAAACAATTGGTGGAGCAACAATAACGTTGCCTGCAAGACCATAAAACAACAGGCTGATCCGGAAGGGTCAGCCTGTTTTGTTTGATGCTTTGGTGAACGTAGAATTACTTCTGCAGTTTCTGTTTCAACACCTTGAGCATGTCCACGGTCATGGAAGCCAGGTCGTAGGTTGGCTTGAAACCCCACTCCTCGCGGGCGCAGTGGTCGTCCATCTGGTTGGGCCAGGAATCGGCGATCGCCTGTCTCAACTCGTCATATTGGTATTCCATCTTGAAGTCGGGGATGTGTTTTTTGATCTCGTTGTAGATCATCTCCGGTTCAAAGCTCATGGCCGTGATGTTGAAAGAGTTGCGGTGTACCAACTTGGACGGGTCTGCTTCCATGAGGTCCATGGCAGCCTTGAGGGCGTCGGGCATGTACATCATGTCCATGAAGGTCCCTTTGGCGATGGGGCAGGTGAAGGTCTCGCCTTTGACGGCAGCGTAGTAGATCTCCACGGCGTAGTCGGTGGTGCCGCCGCCGGGCAGGGTCACATTGGAGATGAGGCCCGGGAAGCGGACGGAACGGGTGTCCACACCAAAACGTTTGAAGTAGTAGTCGCTCAGCAACTCGCCCGTCACCTTGGTGACACCGTAGATGGTCTTGGGACGTTGGATGGTGTCTTGAGGGGTCATGTCGTGCGGGGTGTCCGGACCGAAGGCGCCGATGGAGCTGGGGGTGAACACAGCACAGCCGCACTCGCGGGCGACTTCCAGACAGTTGATCAGTGCGCCGATGCCGACATTCCAGCCTAACATGGGATTAGCCTCTGCCTTGGCCGACAAGATGGCTGCCAGATTGTAGATGGCATCAATGTTGTATTTCTTCACGGCATCCGCGATGTCCTGGGCGCTCGTGGCGTCGATTTTGCAAGAAGGACCAGCGTCAGCCAAGTCGCCTTTGAGAGGATACATCAAATCAGCTGCAACCACATTGTCAGTTCCATATTGCTTACGCAGCGCCGGTGTCAGTTCAGAACCGATTTGCCCGCAGGCACCAATAACAAGTATTCTTTTCATCGTATTTTTTTTTAGAAATCTTTTTCGGAAACGAGGACGCAAAAATACAAAAATATATCCTGCAAGATTCAGTCCCCAGCTATTTTTTTCGAGCAAAAAATGAGCTCTTTTCTTTTTGTGCAGGATGTGAAAAAACGTTTGACCACATCCTAAAAAATGCTATCTTTGCGGCTTCTAATAAAAGTCGCAAATTATGATATACTTAGACAATTCCGCAACCTCCTATCCTAAGCCCGATGTGGTTTACGATTACATGAATTCCTTTTACAAAGAGCATGGCGTGAGCCCCGGCCGTGCCGGTTATGACGCTGGCATCGAGACTGGCGAAGTGCTGACCGACTGTCGTCGTCTCCTCACAAAGATGTTCAATGGTGGCACGGACGAGCGTCGTCTGACCTTTAGCTACAATGCCACGGACTCTCTGAATATCCTGATTCAAGGTCTTGCTCGCAAGGGCGGTCATGTCATCACGACCATGTTGGAGCACAACTCCGTGTTGCGTCCCCTGTATCATCTGGAGCAGGCCGGCATCATCGAAGTCACCTATCTTCCTTTTGACGAGGCTGGCTATGTGCATCCCGATGATTTCAAGAAAGCCATCAAGCCCAACACGAACCTGGTGGTCTGCACGCAGTGCTCCAATGTGATTGGCACGGTGCAACCCATCAAGGAGATCGGCAAAGTGTGCAAGGAGCATGGTCTGACCTTCATCGTGGACGGCAGCCAAGGTGCTGGTGCTGTGGTGATGGATATGATCGACTATAATGTGGATGCCTACGCTTTCACGGGCCACAAGTGCCTCATGGGACCGACCGGTATCGGTGGCTCCTACGTGCGCGAGGGCGTGGAGGTGGTCCAAACCCGCTTCGGTGGCACGGGCGTTCGTTCCGCCCAACGTTCCCATCTGGAGGAGTATCCCTACAGACTGGAAGCCGGTACTATCAACATGTTAGGCATCAGCGGTCTGTATGCCGGTGCTAAATGGGTGCTGGAAAAGGGCATTGAGAATATCCATGCTCAGGAGATGAAACTCTGGAAGAGACTGCGCGATGGTATCCGCGATGTGGAAGGCGTAATCGTGTATTGCGCTACCTCTACGGAAAACCAGAATCCAGTGCTTTCCATCAACATCAAGGGCTTTGAGTCCATTGATGTGGGCACGATGCTGGATGTGGACTACAATATCGCTTGTCGTACCGGTCTGCAGTGCGCTCCCATGGTTCACGAGCGCATCGGCACGTTGCCGATCGACGGTACCGTCCGTCTCAGTATCGGCGCCTTCAACACCGAAGCCGACATTGATGCCTGCATCGAAGCTGTCAAGGAGATTGCGTCACTGAAGAACTAAACCACATCGTGCATGACACGAGATAGAAAGTGGGTCGGACATCTTGCGGCCTTGGCCACCTATATCATCTTCGGTATCAACCCGAACTGCTCCAAGGTGGTGGTCCCGCAGTACATGACCCCTGAATGTTACACCGCTGTCCGGATGCTGTTCGGGACAGCGGTGTTTTGGCTGCTCTCCCTGGCGATTCCATACGAAAAAGTGCGCCGTCGCGACTGGCCGCTCTTTATCCTCGGAGGCGTGGTGATGGCGGGCACGCTCTATGCCTTCTCGGAGGCGTTTCGCTACACCTCGCCCTGCTATGTGTCGTTGGTCTCAGCCATGAGTCCCCTCATCGTGATGCTGATGGCGGCGGTCTTTTTGAAGGAGCCCATCTCCTGGAAGAAGAGCGTGGGTGTGCTCTTCGGCATCTGCGGCGCCCTGATGATCGTGCTTTTTTCGTGGGGCGTGGATGCCAACATGACCGTGAAAGGACTGATGTTCTGTCTGATCAACATCATCTTCTACGCCAGCTATCTGCTCATCACCCGTTCGGTGTCGGGCACCTATTCGCCCATCACCCTGATGCGTTGGATCTTCCTGATTGGCACGCCGATATGCGTGGCGCTGGCAGTACCAACCTTCCACACCTCTGTCGGACTGATGTCGGTCGCCACACCGTTTGTCTATGTGAACCTGCTGACGGTATTGGTCTTTGCGACCATTGTCTCTTATTTCCTGCTGCCCATTGCTTTGCGACAGTTGCGACCCACCACGGTGAGCATGTATAGCAACCTGCAGCCGGTGGTCACGGCAGTGGTGGCCATCGCGGCTGGCCAGGATGTCTTCACGTGGAACAAGCCTGTGGCGTTGGTGCTGATCATCATTGGGGTTTACCTGGTCACCACCTCGAGGGCGAAAGGACAGGGGTGAGAATTGCTACTGCTTCACCACCTTGCGAACACCCATGACATTGCCATGGGTCATGGCCTTGATGAAATAGACGCCGGGGGCGAAATGGGAGAGGTCGATTTGCACAGAAAAACCGGTTTCCTCCGTCTGTAGAGACGTTCCATGGAACGTCTCTACAACGTCCGTTGTCCGTAACAATCGTCCGAAGGCATCGAACAATTGGAATTCTACTATCTCTGCCTGTACATTGTTCATTGTACATTGTACATTGACAACGCCGGTGGTTGGGTTAGGCCAGACATTGACGGGGGACACCGCATAATCGGAAATCCCCACGGGTTCTGTTACTTGGAGGATTTTCATCACGGGTTGTGCGGCCATATACTGGTCGTTACCTGGCTGTGAGGCGGTGATGATGGCCAGTCCTACGCTGTGCATCGTAAGGATGCTGCCGTTTATGGTGGCCACGCTCTCGTCGCTGCAGGTGAACTGCACGGGCAGGCCGGAGGTAGCGACGGCAGCGAGCATGACGGGATTGTCACTCAACGGGGAAGTAAGCTCTTGTTCCCACAGGATGCTCTGCTCTTGGAGCTCGGGGGCGGTGCTCGTCACGGTGAGAATTTTGGAGACGGGCGCGGCGGCGTTCCAGGTGGCGTTGCCGGGCTGCGTGGCGGTGATGATCGCATAGCCTGGAGCGTGCAGGGTAAGCACATTGCCGCTCACCGTGGCGATGTTTTCGTCGTTACTGGTGTAAGTGACGGGAAGTCCGGATGTGGCTGTGGCATTGAGGGTAAGCGTGACGTCGGTGAGGTCGGCGGACAGTTCCTGGTTCCATGTGATGGATTGGTTGAAGGTGGTGTTGGCCGACTCGTAAGCCCCGATGTCGGCGATGTTGTTGCCGATGCGCGGGTGGCCGTCCATATCCGTGGCGGGCAAATAGGTGATAAACGCCGTGTTGGGGTCGCCGGCGTCAATCAGCGGCGAGTTGGGCAGCACGCGCCAGTCAGCGACAAGGTTCGACTGGTCCGTGGCAATGGTCGTGGCGCCTACCATAGATGACGGACTTACGAACATCGGCAAGTTGGCAGTGTCCAGCACGATATTGGTGCTGTCTGCGGCGAAGTCGCTGGTCGTTGATGCCTGGCTCGCGCAATAGGTATAGGGTTGCGTGTAGTTCGGGGACCATCTTGAATTGTCAATAACACTGCCGCGCATATTGTTCCATATCACCGTGTTCTTGACCGTG
Organism: Bacteroidales bacterium; assembly: GCA_017544105.1. Taxonomy (GTDB): domain Bacteria; phylum Bacteroidota; class Bacteroidia; order Bacteroidales; family WCHB1-69; genus F23-D06. The sequence continues at coordinate 100 of JAFYEU010000098.1, read as the reverse complement.
GCTGCGGAAGTGGTGCGGATACCACCTGTGCCGTCGGCATGGATGGTCTGTGCCAGATTGTTGGCTACCACGCAGTTCGTCATATACATCCTTCCTACTG
>JAFYEU010000097.1 GCA_017544105.1 Bacteroidales bacterium | reverse complement strand
CTTCTTTAGAGAGCTGTTTCTGCCCAAATTAGAGGTCGTGGGCTGGGGCAACAAGAAGTTGTGGGATTATGTAGACCGCAAGCGCGGTGCATCGCGTTTCATCTTCATGCGCGGTGACGAGGTGAAACTCTTCGGCTCATGGCACCGGCTCGACGGCGTGTATTACTCTAACCTAAATTGGTGCTACTATCGCCGCTGGTAACGGCGAGTCTTCATCTTTGTTAGCAACCCATCATGCGTGTGCGTGGTGGGCTTTTTTGTACCTAATGACGGCTTTTTTACCGTAATCTATTGTTTTATAGTGTGATATTTTATTTGCCGTATATAATGCTGTTTGTGTGTCAAAATGACACAAAATTTATGTTTAGAAGTATCGTTTGAGGTCGTTTTTAGACGGTAAAAGAGCTTTGAATGAAAAATTTTTCAGTTTCTTTTATATTGTGTTTCATTTTGTTGTAAAATATTTGTGTTAAAATGACACAAAATATTTTGTCAGTTTGAAAATATGTTGTACTTTTGTGTCAAAATTACACAAACAATGAACTCGGACAATCATACAGAAGGCTACACTTACAAGTATCCCCATCCGGCGGTGACTACCGACTGCGTGGTATTTGGTTTTGACGGCAAAGAGCTCAAGGTTCTCCTCATAGAGCGTGGCCAAGATCCGTACAAAGGCATGTGGGCGTTCCCTGGCGGATTCCTTCGGATGGATGAGACAGCAGAAGAGTGTGCCAGACGCGAACTGAAAGAGGAGACTGGTCTGGAACTGACCAAGGTGCGTGAACTTGGCACCTTTTCCGACATTACCCGTGACCCTCGCGAGCGCGTTATCTCTATTGCTTTCTATTCCCTTGCCCGTCATTCCGCCGTCAAAGGTGGCGACGATGCAGCGAAGGCAAAGTGGTGGGCTATCGATGACATTCCACATCTGGCATTCGACCACGACTATATCCTCCGCAAGGCCATGAAGCGCATCCGGCAGGACATCCACTTCGAGCCGGTTGGATTTGACTTACTGGATGAGCAGTTCACCATCGCGGAGCTGCAACGCCTCTATGAGAGCATCCTTGGAGTGAACTTCGACCGCCGCAACTTCTACCGCAACATGCTCCAGACCGGCGTGCTGGAGGAGGTCGAGGAGGATGAGACGCCCAGACGTGCGTACTATGGCAAGCGGAAGGAGATGAAGCGAATGGATATTGACGACCTCTTCGTCGGGTCTGTGGCGGAAGTCTCCGAGCCGTGCATGGCTCCCGTCTGCGATGCCGCGCCGTTTGTCGCTCCCCGTCACATGGAAGAGGATAAGGAAAGCAAAGTCAGCGCAGCCGACCGCATCAAGCGCATACATGAGCTTTTGAAGTCTTCCCCCAAGGAATCGAGCGCTGTTTTTGAAGAGGCGGCCAGCCTGCCCGCTCCCATGATGTGTGCGGATACCGCAGAACCTGAACTGGAGCAAGGTCGCCCGTCGGGGCGCAAGAAAAAGAAACTCTACCGTTTCAACGTGGAGCAATACAACCGAATGAAGGAGGATGACAATTTCCGGCTGGAGTTCTAAAAACAAAAGACTGCCCCAAGGGGTATAAGTAGTTAAAAATTAGAAATATAATTCAAAATATCAAGGAGGCGCGAATAACCGTGCCAGCGTAAAGAACACCCTTTTATTAACCCTAAAATATTAAAGATATGGAGACTATCATCAAGACCAAGGTTTTCAACCTCATCATCCTCGACAAGAGCGGTTCAATGTCCTCAATCGCCAATGCCGCCATCGCCGGTTTCAACGAGACCGTGGGAGGCATCCGCTCCGCCCAGAAACAGTTCGCGGACACCCAGGAGCATTATGTCAGCCTGCTTCCGTTCTGCGCCTGTTCTATGGATTATGTCTACGACTGTGTGCCGGTGGACGAAGTCAAAAACCTCACTCCGCGCGACTATGAGCCGTGCTGCTGCACTCCCTTGTATGATGCTATGGGCAAGGGCATCAACGACCTGCACAAAAAAACCAAGGACATGAAGAACGCCACCGTTGTCGTGACCATCATTACCGATGGTATGGAAAATGCCTCCCACGAATACAGCGGAGCCGCCATCAAAGCCCTTGTGGACAAGATGCGTGACCAGTATGGTTGGAACTTCGCCTACATTGGCACCAATCAAGACGTGGAGTCCGTGGCCATCAGTCTTTCCATCACCAACACCATGTATTTCCAAGATACCGAGGAAGGTATGGAGGAGGCTTGGAGAAAAGAGCGCAAGGCCAAACACCGTATGTACAGCCGTATGGAGGAGGCTTGCTGCTGCTGTGAACCCTGCGCCGCGCCGGAGGTGCGTACAGATGCTATGCGCGACATTCTTCGCAACAACAATAACTATCAGGAGATTGGAGAGTTCATCCACCGTATGACACCCAGCAGGATTGACCATCTGAAGAAAGGCCAGGTGTTTGTCTTCGGAAGCAACTCGATGGGCAACCACAACGGAGGTGCTGCGAAAACCGCAGTGAAGAAGTTCGGAGCTGTGATGGGTCAGGGCGAGGGTCTGCAGGGGCAGAGCTATGCCATTCCCTCGATGGATGGCTTGGATGCCCTCAAGGAGCATGTGCGCACCTTCATTGCCTTTGCCAAGGAACATCCTGAGCTGACCTTCCTCGTCACCCGTATCGGCTGTGGCGTTGCTGGATACAAAGACACGGATGTCGCCCCATTGTTCGTCGGAGCGGTCGATGTGGAGAATGTCTGGCTTCCCAAGGAGTTCTGGGATGAGTTAATCTAAAGTATATGAACGGAATCCCGACGAGTGCTGGCAGCACCGTCGGGATACCTAAAACAGAAAGGAACAAGGAATATGAATCCGCAAAGAGTAGAAACAGGGCCGTGGGTACTCCGTGATGGTCATTATGATGAGATAGACATGAATAAGATGACCAAACTTATGATTGACCTTCAAGATGTTTCGGCAAAAACATGCACGCCGTTGGAACAGGTGGTAGCGGTCTATAACGCAGCCACACGCAACCGACTCATCGAGGTGCTTTTGGACTGCGGAGATGCCATTGACAAAGTGGTGGACGACATCAAGGAATGGAAACAGTCTAACAAGGCTTTGCGTCTGATGCTTTGTGGTGATTCTATGGCCGACGAAGTGAGAGTGGAGGTTTCTTCAAAGGATTAAAAACAATCAAGCAACAACAGATATGATAGGAGCAATTATTGGCGACATTGTAGGGTCGCGATTTGAGTTCAACAACCACCGCTCGACAGAGTTCGAGTTCTTCCATCCCGATTGCACGTTCACCGATGACACGGTGATGACAGTGGCTGTAGCCGATGCCATTATGTGTGGCCGTCCTTTCGGAAAGGTGCTGCATGAGTATGCCCGTAATTATCCTGGCCGAGGCTATGGCGGACGCTTCCATTCGTGGATACACTCCGAGAACCCCAAGCCGTATGACTCTTTCGGCAACGGTTCCGCCATGCGCGTGTCTCCATGTGCCTACCTTGCTAAAGGCAACCGTGAGACAGCATTGACATGGGCAGCAGCATCCGCCGTATGCACCCACAATCACCCAGAGGGTATAAAGGGCGCGCTGGCAATCACCGACTGCATCCTAATGGCTGCGGAACGTAAGCCGAAGGAGGAGATGAAGCGGCTCATGGAACGACTCTACGGATATGATATGGACTTCACTATTGACGAGATACGTCCACACTACCAGTTCAACGAGACGTGTCAGGGAAGCGTTCCACAGGCTATCGAAGCGTTCCTTGAAAGTGAAGATTTTGAGAGTGCCATACGCATCGCCGTTTCTCTTGGAGGCGACAGCGACACCATCGCCAACATCACGGGCGGTATCGCGGAAGCCTACTATGGTGTGCCGACCGCTATGCGTGCCGATGCTATGGCCATGCTGCCGGATGAGATGCGGAAGGTTGTTAAGGCGATGTATGAATGATTGCCGTGGAATTGTTTTGCTGTTCAAGAAATAATTCGTATCTTTGCACTTTCAAAACAGAACTAAAATGACAACGAAAGACAAGATACTCGAAGTCCTCGACAAGACCGACCGTCAAGGTATAGACGAAGTTATGGATTGGTTGAAGGGGAGCGGTTTCTTCATGGCACCGGCATCCACCAACTTCCACGGCAACTACGAGGGAGGTCTGGCCGACCACTCCCTCAACGTGTATACCGCAGCCATGCGTCTGCGTGCTACGGCTTTGAGCCTCAATCCCTCATTGGAAGAGGAACTGCCAGAGGACAGCATCGCCATTGCCTCCTTGCTGCACGATGTGTGCAAGGCCGATGTGTACATGGAGGTCAAGAAGAAACGCCAGAATAGTTTCGGACGGTGGGAAGAGTATGACGGCTATACCGTGGACTACAGCAACTTCCCCGTTGGCCACGGTGAGAAGAGTGTCATCATCCTGCTCCGTCTGGGTCTGGACTTGACCGATGCCGAGATTGCCGCCATACGCTGGCACATGACGGCTTGGGATTTGCCGTTCCAGAGCCGTGAAGCATTGGGCAACCTCAATGCGGCCAAAGACAAGTACCCGTTGTGTTCAATACTACAACTGGCTGATGGATTTGCATCGTCATTGATGGAAGATACCGTTAAGTCAGTATGATAAATTTTGGAAAAACTTATTGCTATGTATATCGTTGAAAATAATAAACTAAAAAGAGCCGAGAAATGCACGTTCAAGTCTCTTAATTACAAAGAACGTCAAAATTTGCAAGAATGGATTGCCAACGAACCCTCTACTTTAGGAGAGGACTTGTTGATAATCCAGAAGGAGTTCGCGGGCTTTGCCGACACGAGAGAACGTCTTGATTTACTTGCTTTGGACAAAAACGGCAACCTTGTTATTATTGAGAATAAACTGGATGATTCCGGCAAGGATGTGACATGGCAAGCCATCAAATACGCCTCTTATTGCTCCAGTTTGAGCAAACAAGACGTGATAAACATCTATCAGGAATATCTTGGTGTGACTGGTAACGCCGTGGAAAAGATTTCAGAGTTCTTCAATGACCAAGACATTGAGGATATTAAGATAAATGAAGGCAGTACCCAACGGATATTCCTTGTGGCAGCTAACTTCCAGAAAGAGGTGACATCATCGGTGCTGTGGCTGCAAAACTTCAACCTCAAAATCAAATGTTTCAAGGTGACACCATTCCGTTATAACAACCAGGTTATGGTGGATTTTGACCAGATTATTCCTATTGAAGATGCCGAGGATTATCAAATTAAGATAGCGACCAAGAAACAAGAAGAGAGTGAAACGGCGGAATCAACCAAGGTGAGATATAATAATAGGAAACAGTTCTGGGGAGAGTTTATCGAGTATTGCAAGGTTAAAGGATGTGTGTTCTCCTCAAACAGCCCGACAACAGACAATTGGATTGGGAAGTCGGTGAGAACCATTGTGGGTGCAAGTCTAAACCTTATCATCAATAAGGATTGTTGCCGCACCGAAATATACATAAATACCGGTGATAAGGATTTGAACAAGCAGGTGTACGACAAACTTTTAACAAAGAAAGATTTCTTGGAGAAGGAGATGCCTGGCCTTGTGTGGCAAAGAATGGACGACAAGGTCACTTGCCGTATTAGATTGGATGAAAAATACGTCTACTTGACCAAAGAGGACAAACAACCTTTGTTTGATTTCTTTGTGGCTTCCGCAAATAAGATGATGGATGTGTTTACCAAGTGCGGGACTGAACTTCAATTGACTCACCGATAGAGATGGATGAAGGACTTCGCTGCCATAGACTTTGAGACCGCCAACGGCAACCGTACCAGCGTATGCAGTGTTGGGGTCGTTGTAGTACGGAATGGAGTGGTGACAAATACCTTCTATAGCCTGATACAGCCGGAGCCGAACTACTACAGTTGGTTCTGCCAACGTGTGCATGGTCTCGGCCATGAGGATACCGATGATGCGGAGGCGTTTCCGAAGGTGTGGTCTCGAATAGCATCTATGATTGAAGGACTTCCGCTTGTTGCACACAACAAGATGTTTGACGAGGGATGTCTGCGGGCTGTTATGCAGGTCTATCAAATGGACTGGCCTGATTACAAGTTCCGATGCACCCTACAGGCATCAAGGCGTAAACTCCCCGACCTTGAAAACCATCAACTCCATACCGTGGCCGCTGCTTGTGGGTACAATCTTGAACAACATCACCACGCCCTCGCTGATGCGGAGGCTTGTGCGGCTATCGCATTGAAAATAATGTAATCATATAGAGAAATTGATTGACGGGTATCCAGAAATGGATACTCTTTTTTTTTGTGCCTCCATGTTGTCTTTTGGAGGATACAAATCCCCTTTTCTGTCTTTCTTTTGGATGAACCGAAATCGTCCAAAATGTATTGATACAAAACGCCTTACATGCTAAAAATAGTATGTACTTTTGCACCCGAAATCAAAAATCATATCCAAATGAAAGACAAAATTTTGAACGCCCTAAAACAAGAGTATGCCCATCTTGGGTTAGGTGACGGTATTCTTTCGGGACTGGCGGAGATGCT
>JAFYEU010000014.1 GCA_017544105.1 Bacteroidales bacterium | reverse complement strand
GGGTATAGGGTATAGGGTATAGTGGTTGTGGGGGAGGGGGAGTGAGCACATTGTTTTCTGCCAAACAATCAATTCTTTACGACTTTGAATTTTCATGCTAACTACCAGTTTTTACTATCCCCTATACGCTATCCCCTATACCCTCTTAGCCAATGACTTTTTCCGTCATCTTCATCAATCTCTTTTCGATGCGGTCGGCCTTCATCACGTAGTCGTGCGCCTTGGTGATCATCATCTCGGCCCACTCTTTGTCTTTGAGGGAGGAGGCGTTGATTTTGACGTTCAGGTAGGCGCCGTGGACGGCCGCGCGGGCGCAGAGTACGCCGACACCGGCGTCAGAGACGCTGGCGGGGTTGCCCTTCTTGATCATGGCCTCGCAGATCTCGAACACCTTGAAAGAGGTCTCGATGGTGCGCATCGGCACTTCGGTAGCGTATTTGGTGGCGTCTTGGATGGCCTGGGAGCGAGCCTCTTTCTCTTCGGGTGTGCCCTTCGGCATACCGAATGCGTTCATGATCACGTTGAAGGCGTTGGTGTCCTCATCCACGAGGGCGAGCAGCTGGTCTTTCACGAGCTGGCCTTTCTCAGCCCAGTCGGAGAAGAACTTCCATTTGTCGTCCCAGCCGGGTTTGTGGGAGGAGAGGTTGGCGACCATTGTGCCGAGGGCGGCGCCGAGGGAGCCCATATAAGCGGAGATAGAACCGCCGCCAGGGGCCGGACTTTCGGAGGCTGTCTCGTTGGCGAAGCCCGTGCAGGTCATATCGACCAGCTTCGGGGTGGTGTCCTCTTTCTCCAGCAGATATTCGATCACCTTCTCATCAGGGTTGAAGGGCTTGAGGTCGTCCAGGCCCATTGACTTGATGGCGATCTTGACCATCTCGCGCTCGTCGATGCCGAGGGAGCGGTGTTGTTTGGCGAGGTAGTACTTGCCGGCGTCAATCAGGGTCTTCTTGGGTACGAGGCCGACGATCTCGGCACCGGTGACGCGGATGCCGCGCTTGGCTGCCTTGGCGGTCACCTCGTCAAAAGCCACATGCAAAGGGGTCACGTTGGTGTTGGTGATGTTCATGGATACCTGGGCGATGCCGTACTCGGCGATGTACCAGCCGATGGCCTTGGTGCCCTTGAGGGTGCCGGGGATCATAACGGGCTTGCCGTCTTTGTCGAGTACCTTCTTGCCGGTGATGGGATTGCCCTCTCTCTTCGGGCGGCCCTTCTCGCGCACATCGAAGGCGATGGCGTTGGCGCGGCGCGTGGAGGTGGTGTTGAGGTTGTAGTTGACGGCGATGAGGAAGTCGCGGGCGCCAATGGCGGTGGCACCGCTCTTGGCGACGCTCTCCGTGAACTTGGTGGGACCGAAGTCAGGCTTCCACTCCTTGGTGCCGATGCGCTCTTTCAGGGCCTCGTATTCGCCCTGACGGCAGTTGGCCAAGTTGCGGCGTTTCTCCTCGAAGGCTGCATTCTCGTAACAATAGACCGGGATGTTCAGCTCCTTGCCGACGCGCTCGGCCAGCTTGCGGGCATACTCGGCCGTCTCCTCCATGGTGATGTTGGCCACGGGGACAAAAGGACAAACATCGGTGGCTCCGAAACGGGGGTGGTCGCCATGATGATAGCGCATGTCAATCAGTTCCTGACATTTGGCAATCAAGGCGAACGCTGCGTCAGACACGGCGTCCGGCGTGCCTACGAAGGTCACCACGGTGCGATTGGTGGTGGCGCCCGGGTCCACATCCAACAGGGTTACACCCTCAGCTTTGCGGATAACATCCGCCACTTGTTCAATAATTTGCGGGTCTCTGCCCTCGCTAAAGTTCGGAACACACTCTATTAGTTGTTTCATATCTCTGATTATTAAGTTGTTATATTATTTTTGCAAAAGGAAAGACAAATCTTGTATTTGCCACGGCGAAAATACGAATTTTATTCTTTGCAAAACGGTTTTGTTGTTTGTTATTACTGATGATGTGATAATTTTTGGGAGCCAGATACCTGATGACACTCATGTGTAGATGTCAGATGGCTCATGGCAGAGCGACTCCATTTCGCACCGGGCTCGTGCAGAGTACTGTAGCAAGCGACTCCCGCGGTGCGATGAGGACAATGGGCGCCGTTCCTCCCCAGACTGCACTGCGTTTAGTCTGGGGTTATTGGGATTACGCCTCTCCGAGGCGTGGTGGGATAGCATCGTGACAGACCCTGAGGTATATAATACCCCTATATTTTCCTTTTCTTCGGCTTTTTATAACTGTTCTTTTCAGCTAATGGTACTCCTCTACACTCGCATTGAGGCACACTGCCCATCGGGCAAACAGGGATGGCTTGATAATAGGATAAGCATTCTCTGACTCGTTCTAACACAGTCTCATCCACATTGTAGTTCTGTAAGGATAACCATTCCAAGATATCTGAAATACGATGGATCGGTTTGCAACAATTGAGCCCGGAAAAGAAGTATAATGATTCATTTTTGGGAATCATCACGATAGATACTTTTTCATATAAGCTGGGAGTGACAATATAATAAATGTGATTGTCGATAACAATCAAAGTGTCGGACTTATCCGATAAATAATTGGTGGTGTCGCACAAATCAAATGCGAAAAATCTCCAAGGCCATCCCCGAAAGAAGTGGTTGATGTGGTAATGCCGTAGAACATGGTAATACTCTTTTTGCATGGCTTTGTAATACGGATTTTCCGCTTGACAAAATGAAATCCGCGCCCTTTCTGTTTGTGCAGTGCCGACAAAACAAAGTACCACTAACGATATCGTCAAGAATAGATTTTTCATCTGATACAACACATTTTCAAAAGAAAGAATGAGGTTTACGGATGCAAAAATACAAAAACATGAGGAATTATTTGGCTTTCAGCGCAAAGCTTCCCACCGGGATATACTCAGGTCCCTCTTCGTGGAGGATGCTTTGGTAGAGCGTGATCTCGCGGATGGGGATCTCCTGGTGAAGATGGCCCATGGTCTGCTCGTACTGCTCCCAGAAACGTCGCTTGTCCACCACCTTCTTGACGCGTCCGAGGGTGATGTGCGGCACAATGTTGCCATAGTAGGGCTCCACGCCGGCCTCTTGCAGCAGGGGCTCCATCTCGCAGACCATCTTCTCAAAGGGCCCGAACTCTTCAAAACCCAGCCACAGCACCCTCGGCTCATAGTGCGAGCCGAAGGCGCCGTGCTTGTTGAGGGTCATCGTGAAGGGCTGGTTCTGGTCACAGACCCGCTGCAACGCCTTCCGTATCTGGGGGATGCGATCCTCTGGCGTGGCGCCGATGAAGCGCAGTGTCAGATGGCACACATCCTGCTTCACCCACGTGATGGTGTGATGGCGCATCGCATGGTGCAGTGACGCTATCGTCTGCCGCACCTCCTCGTCCAGCGTGACTTTGACCGCCACAAAGAGTCGCTTCATCCGCTACTCGCCCTTCAGGTTCTGGTTGTGGAAACGCTCGATCTTGTGCCACAGGTGCACGCGCTCGGGACCGATGACGTTGTGGTCATAGATGGTGTAGGGGAAGTATTCCACCTCGATGCCGTCGGTCACGGCCTGGCGCATGAGCTCCAGGGTGTGCTGCCATACGACCGTGTGGTCCTGGCAGCCGTGCATCACTAACAACGGGCACTTCACATTCTTGATTTTCGTGAGGATGTTGGCGGCGGCGTAGCCCTCGGGGTTCTCCTCGGGCGTGTCCATGTAGCGCTCGCCGTACATGACCTCGTACCAGGCCCAGTTGACCACCGGACCGCCGCAGGAGGCCGCCTTGAAGGTCTCGGGATGCTCGGTGATAAGCGACAAGGTCATGAAGCCGCCGAAGCTCCAGCCGTCCAGGCCGATGCGGTTGGCATCCACGAAGGGCAGGCTCTTCAGATACTCGACACCGCACATCTGGTCTTCCATCTCCAGTTTGCCCAGCTGACGATGGATGCACTTCTCAAACTCCGCGCCCCGGCAGGAGGTGCCGCGGTTGTCCAAGGTGAAGACCACATAGCCCTGCTGTGCCATGTACTCCAGGAAGACACCGCCGGAGATGAAGCTGTTGGTCACCAGCTGGGAGTGCGGACCGCCATAGACGTATATGAGCACCGGGTACTTCTTGCTCTTGTCCATGTTGGGCGGCGTGATGAGGCGGCACCAGAGGGAGTCGCCGTGTTTGTTGACGATCGGGAAGATCTTGGTCTCGCCCATCGCACAGTCGGCATACGGATTCTTGGAGGTCTTCAGCACCTTCATGGTCTTGCCCTGGTTGCTGACCAAGGAGATGACGCGCGGGGTGGTCACATTGGTGAAGTAGTCGATGAAGTAGTTCTTGCTGTCGCTGAAGATGGGGTAGTGCACACCGTCGGCGGCACCCAGACGGGTCAGCACGCCGCTCTTGAGGTTGACCTTGCAGACGTACTGGTTGACAGGCTTCTCCAGCGGGGCGGTGAAGTAGAGGTTCTCCTCTTTGGCATCCAGGCCGTAGATGTCCACGATGTCGTAGCGGCCTTCCGTCACCTTCTTGATGAGGTTGCCGTTCATGTCGTACATATAGAGATGTCTCCAGCCGTCGCGGTCGCTGAAGTAGAGGAATCTTCCGTCTTTGAGGAAGATGATGCGCTGGAGCGGTTCCACATAGCGGCTGTCTGTCTCCTCGATGAGCACTTTCACCTTGTTGCCGCTCTGCAGGTCGTATTGGATCAGCTTGCTGTGGTTCTGGGCGCGGTTGAGGTGGGTGATGAAGATGTATTTCTCGTCGGGCGAGAAGGTGACGTTGGTCAGGAATTCGCCGTCGGCCACATCGGTCTTGATGTAGTGATAGACGGCCTTGCCTTGGGCAGACGATTGGGCCACGTCATAGATGCCGAGGGTCACCTTGTGGGAGTTGCGGCCTGCCATGGGGTATTTCATGTACTCCACCGTGGCGATGGGCGTGCCGGTGTTGACAAGCGGATAGTCCTCCACCATGCTCTCGTCCATGCGGTAGAAGGCGATGTAGTTGCCGTTGGGGGAGATGTACTGGCCCTCGTTGATGCCCCACTCGCTGCGGTGAACACTCTCGCCGAAGGTGATGTTTTTGCCCGTGTCGGGACAGATGAGGATGGGCTTGTAGCCGTTCTTCACGCTCTCCACAAAGACCCCCTCCTCATTCTTGATGATGAAGAGTTTGTGCTTCACCGACTGGTCGATGACCTCCTCCATGTTCACGTCGGAGAAGGTATAGGAGGTGAGCCCGTTTTTGCTGACGGTGATCAGTCGCTGGTTGCGGGGAAAGTAGAGGGTGTTGGCATCCACCCATTGGAAGCTGCGCACCTTTTTGACGTTTTCTTCCGCCAGCTTGTCGCTGGAGAGGAACATGGTTTCTTTGCCGGTCTTGGCATTGACGAGCTTGATGTTGAAGTCATCGTCGATGTAGGCGTAGTTGTCGGTGCCGGGTTGCCAGCTCAGCCCGTTGATTCTCTCGGCTAAATATTTGCCTTGAAAATAGCCTTCCAGGTCGATGGTCTCCTTCTGGGCGAAGAGGCAGATGCTGGAAAAGAGGATGCACAGCAGGGTGCAGGTGATTTTTTTAAGCATAATGGATAAAATATAGGATGATTAATGATATGTTTTGGCTATGTCTTGTATTCGGAATGGAGAGAGTAGGGGAGCTTCCCATTTGTGCATCAGAAGAATCCAGGCAGATACCACGAGACCTCCCAAAAGGTAGCCGTTGAGGATGTCGCTAGGGTAGTGAACACAGAGATAAATCCTGGAAAAAGAGACGATGAGGACGTAGAAAATGCCCATGGCCAGAAAGCGGGAGTAGCGGCGCAAGGTGGGGCGAAGATAGTACAGAGAGGTCAGGACGAAAGAGAAGGAGGTGGACGCATGTCCGGAAGGATGGCTGTACAGGCCTCCGTAGTACAGTTTTCCATTGGGTTTCGCCACCAGTTGCAGTTGCGAGACCAGGTCGGAATGCGTGGGTCGTAGCCGACCAATGAGGGGTTTTAAGATATAATCCCCTATAATATTAACACAAAGCAATATACAGATAAAGACAAGAAAGATCCGGATGGTGCGTTGACGATAGGACATCAGGATCAGCAGGGCCACGGAGAGAAAAAGTGGCAGCCATAAAAAGAAGGTGGACACATCCCACATCAAGGAGTCGAGGAAGGGCGTGTGAAGCTGGTTGACGGCGTGCACAGCCCATCTGTCGAAGTTGTTGATATGTTCAAATAGGGACATGTTAATAGGTTTCAGCAGGGATATTCAGCTTCCGAACGAGGCTGGCAATCTCTTCTAATTTCTCTTTGTCGAATTTGTGTAGTTTGGTGGCAGGTGCTTCGCGGTCCAAAGAGTAGATCATCACCTTGCGGGGATTGATGAGCTGGATCTTGTCCAGCCATGCCGACAGGTTCGGCTCCGCGCTGTTGTCGAAGGGCGTGCCGTCCTTCTCGCCACTGAGGAACATCGACTGGATGACCAGGTTGCCGTTGAAGGAGCAGAGTTCGCGCACCACCTCGTCCAAGTTGACGGGCACGATGGGCCCGTTGATGATGTCGAGCATCTCTTGCGTGCCGGCATCGAGTTTGAGCAGCGGGTTCTCGATTTTTTTCAAGGCGGCGCATACTTCCGGGCGCATCAGCTGGGTGGCATTGGAGAGGCAGGTGATGACCGCCTTGGGATAGTAGGTGTCGCGCAATCCGAGCAACCGGTCGATGATTTGGTGGAAGTGCGGGTGCAAGGTGGGCTCGCCATTGCCGGAGAAGGTGATGCTGTCCACCTGTTTGCCAGTTGCGATGCTCTCCTGCAGTTTGTGTTCAATGGCCTGCATCACCGTGTCCACAGGATAGTACTCCCGGGCGGTGAGCGATTTTTCTAAGGTCCAGCCGCATTCGCAGTAGATGCAGTTGAAGGAGCAAATCTTGACATCCGTGGGCAGCAGGTTGATGCCCAAGGAGCTGCCTAACCGGCGACTGTGGATCGGGCCGAAGGCGATGGATTCCCATAAGAAAGTTGACATGACAGGGCAGTTTTATTGGTTTTTGTATTGGACGACCTCCTCGGAGAAGAACTCCAGCTGGACGCCGGCTTGTTTGAACATCTCTTCGGACTCGGCGCCTGCGTGGTACTTGTTGGCGCAGACCACCCGTTTGATGCCGCAGTTGATGATCAGCATGGCGCAGACGCGGCAAGGGGTCATGCGGCAGTAGAGCGTGGCCCCATCCAGGGAGATGCCTAGCTTGGCGGCCTGGCAGATGGCATTCTGCTCGGCGTGGACTGTGCGCACGCAGTGTTGCGTCACGGTGCCGTCCTCATGGATGGTCTGCTTGAGCTGGTGCCCCACCTCGTCGCAGTGGGGAAGCCCTTTGGGCGAGCCTACGTAGCCGGTGACCAATATCTGGCGGTCGCGCACGATGACGCAGCCGCTGCGCCCGCGGTCGCAGGTGGCCCGCTTGCTCACCGTGTCCGCAATCTCCATAAAATACTCATCCCAAGAGGGACGCACATATCCTGAATGTTGTTCTTCCATATCTTTTGATTTAGAGGGTGCAAAAATACACAAAACTTGCTATTTTTATCCATGTTGGCTATTAGCTGTTAGCTATTGGCTATTAGCTGAAGTTCATATTTCTTTCTTCCATTATTTTTTGTATGTTTGCCGAAAAATTACTTGTAATGAATGAAATGAATCCCTGTAAGGTTTGGGTTGAGCCTATGACTCGTGAGGAGTTTATGGGGAAAGGGAAGCCGCTCACCATCAACTATAGTATCCAGACAGCCCCGTTTGGACGTGTTCTGGTGGCTTCAACCCATAAAGGGATCTGCCTGCTGATGCCGGCCGCCATGAAGTGGGAACCCGTGCAGACCTTGAAGAGACATTTTCCCAAAGCCCGGATACGCTACCGCGCCGTGACCCTGCACAAGAAGGCCCTCCTTTTGCTCCGCCACCGGCAAGAGAAAGTCCATCAGCTCTGCCTCCACCTGTATGGCACCCCCTTCCAAATCGAGGTGTGGCGTGACCTGCTGGACATTCCCGTCGGCATGGTGACTACCTACCAGAATATCGCCAACAGGATCGGGCGACCCAAGTCTGCCCGTCCGGTAGGACAAGCCGTCGGTGCCAACCCTGTGATGTGCCTGGTGCCCTGCCATCGCGTCGTCCGCACCAATGGGACCCTCGGCGGCTATCGCTGGGATGTCTCCCGCAAGATCAAGCTGCTCAACCAAGAAGTCCAGAAAAGCCCCAAGGACAGGGGCCATATCAGTTGGGAGCCCACGCTGTTTTAGTTGTTGGCTATTAGCTGTTAGCCGTTGGCTATTAGCTGAAACCTTTGAGTTCCTAACTTCAACAGATCCCTGTTGGGATAATGAATTGCGTTGTGGCTGAAAACCCTGACAAGGGTCAACGCCTGGTAAAAACGACGACGCTCCTCCTGCAGCGTGGAACACGTGTGCGAAGATGGGAACATGGGGATGACGGAAGAATGGTCGTTTTTCACAATCAAAAAAAACGTATCTTTGCCGCTCTTATTTGGAATAATTAATTAGTATAGCCCCTATGAAAAAAATACTTATTACCGGCGGCGCCGGATTCATCGGTTCCCATGTGGTCAGACATTTTGTGAACAAGTACCCCGATTACCAAATCTATAACCTCGACAAGCTGACCTACGCCGGCAACCTAGAGAACTTGACGGATGTGGATCAGAAACCTAACTACCATTTTATCAAGGCTGACATTGAGGATGCCGAGTTGATCATGGACCTGTTCCAGCGCGAACAGTTCGACGGCGTCATCCACCTTGCCGCCGAGTCGCACGTGGACCGCTCTATCACCAACCCGCTGCAGTTCATCCATACCAACGTGTTGGGCACGGTGCACCTGCTGCATGCCGCCAAGACGATATGGCACGGCCATTACGAGGGCAAGAAGTTCTACCAGATCTCCACCGATGAGGTCTATGGCGCATTGGGCGACACCGGCCTCTTCAGTGAGACGACCCCCTACAATCCCCATAGCCCGTACTCCGCCGCCAAGGCGTCCGCCGACCACTTCGTGCGCGCCTACCACGACACCTACGGCATGCCGACTGTCATCTCCAACTGCTCCAACAACTACGGTCCCAACCAGTTCCCCGAGAAGCTGATCCCCTTGTTCATCAACAATATCAAGCACAACAAGCCCCTGCCGGTCTATGGTCAGGGCCTCAATGTGCGCGACTGGCTCTATGTGGAGGACCACGTGGAAGCCATCGACCTGATCTTCCACCAAGCACAGCCGGGCAGCACCTACAATATCGGCGGCAACAACGAGTGGCGCAATATCGACCTGATCAAGAAGCTCATCGAGATCATGGACCGCAAGCTGGGCCGTCCCGCGGGCACGTCCCTCAGCCTGATCACCTACGTCACCGACCGCGCGGGCCACGACCTGCGCTATGCCATCGACGCCTCCAAGATCCGCGAGGAGTTGGGCTGGGAACCCAAGGTGCGCTTTGACGAGGGCTTTGAGAAGACCGTGGACTGGTATCTCCACAACGAGGAGTGGTTCAACCACGTCACCTCCGGCGAGTACGAGGAG
>JAFYEU010000096.1 GCA_017544105.1 Bacteroidales bacterium | reverse complement strand
GTCACCGGCTTGGCAAAAAAGCCAAAATACAGGGTGGACAAAAAGAAAAGGCCCGACAGGATTCCCAAAATGACAACCCATTTTTTCAAAGGGTTCTGATTCTCGTTTTTCTCAACGTTTTGATCACTTAATGATTGCATTGTATGGATGATTTTAATGATTAAACATAAACTATTAACGCAGAAATCTCTATTTTAGTAAGAGGTATCTGTATAATTCTTTGGGAACATAGAATGTTTTGTTGATGGGCATATAGACCAACAAGGACTCTATGTCGTATGTTTTCTTATTGACAGTCACATAGTTGGTATAGCTATCAAACACTAATGTGTTTTTCTTGTACTTGGCTGTGAAACGATAATGGTATTTGTCGAGGCTATCGATTTTATAGTCATAGCCGGCAAAAACCTTCCGATGGTCCACAAAATTCTCTTCGTTCATCTCTTCCAGCACGCCGGTGAGGCCCAGCTGTTTGCTCATATATTGATGGAGCTCGATGTTGGTGGGACAGCCTTGGAGCACATCATTCTGCGGATGGTACATTGCGAAAAACACATTCTCGATAGTATGGCCAAAAGTGGTGAATCCGAAATAGGTCCTGCTACCATAAATCACCTGACTCAACATTTTGACCATGGAGAGGTTGTTTTGGCGATCTTCCTTTGGCATAGAAGATTTGCTGTAGTCAGAGGCAGAAGACAGATATTGTATCTCCGAAGGTTGGATGTCAATATCAAAATAGGTTTTGAAAAGGTCGGGCCATTCGGAAGTTTCGGTGGCTTTCAGTTTCTCGCCCATGGACCAAAGAGGAAGTTTGTAATTATCAATCGGCTGCATGATCTGTTGGAGGGAGAGTCGGTCATAGCCATGATTGGATTTGGTGTTGCCGATGGTCAGGGCACCAGTGCCATGGTCAGGCACAACGACGACGAGTGTTTGGCCGTCTTTCTTGGCAAAATCAAAAGCCACCTGACAGGCTTTGTCAAATTCAAGGAACTCAATCAGGGCAGACTTGGCGTCATTATCATGTGCAGCCCAGTCCACTTTGCTGCCTTCCACCATCAGAAAGAAGCCATTCGGGTTTTGGGACAATATTTCAAGCGCTTTTTGGGTGCTTTCAGCCAAAGAGGGCACATCTTTGTGATCAGATTCCAGATAGTATTCGATAGAAGAGGGTCTGTAAAGGGCCCAGAAGGGACCTTTATGACAGTTTCGCATTCCCTGCAGGTCATCCATGAAAAGGTTGTAGCCTTTGGATTTCAGGTACTCGCGTTCACGTTCTTTGAGATAGGAGGTGCCTCCGGCAATCACAACATCGAGGTCGTTATAGACCATCTGAGGGGCGATCATGCTGTACTTTCCTCTGGAATAGGTATGGGCGGCACAGTCTGCCGGTGTTGCATGGGTAAACTCGCAAGTGCAGACGATGCCGGCCGACTTACCCTGACGGCGGTGGGCGGCTTCCATGAGGGTGGTCAACGGCTGATAGGCGCGCGTGGCATCCACCGGCACCAAGTCATGGTCAGTCTTGACCGGATAGGTGGAAACGAACCCGGTCTGGGAAGGCATGCCTGTCATATAGCAGGAGGTGGTGGGAGCGGAATCCCCGATGGGGGCATCCGAGGAGTTGGTGCGAACGAGGCCTCTGATATATGGGTCGATGGCTAACGTTGTCTTCGTGGAATCCAGATAGGTCTGATACCAGCGAGCACAGGATAGCAGGCTAGTAGAGGTGCCATCTGTGATCAGCAAGATAACGTTTTTCACGGGAGCCGGCTGGGCGAAGAGCAGCAAACCCATGATAAAGAACAGATTGCAAAGAACGATTTTCTTCATTATCACTAAAATTTTCAAACCGCAAAAGTAGTAAAAAAGACAATACCCCCGTTGTATAATATCATAAAATAATTACATTTTAAAAAAGTGCATTTTATGCTTGACAAACGCTGGAAAATGTTGTAATTTTGCCAGCCAATTTTTTTATATGAAATTATCAGAATTCAAGTACTATCTTCCTCAGGAATTGATAGCGTTACATCCGGAACACGAGCGCGACGAAGCGCGTATGATGGTGCTCAACAGAAAAACGAAAACCATTGAGCACAAGTTATTTAAAGATATCGTTAACTACTTTGACGAAGGGGATCTTTTTGTCATGAACAACACGCGGGTATTTCCGGCGCTGCTGTTTGGAGAAAAGGAACAGACGCGCGCCAAAATCCGCGTTTTCCTCCTTCGGGAATTAGACGAGGAGAGCAGGCTTTGGGATGTGCTGGTGGATCCTGCCCGCAAGATTCGCATCGGCAACAAGCTCAGCTTTTGCGAAGATGACAGTCTGGTGGCGGAAGTCATCGACAACACCACCTCCCGCGGACGAACCCTCCGCTTCCTCTTTGACGGGGATCATGACGCCTTCAAGAAAAAGCTGATGGACCTTGGCACCACTCCCCTGCCGGACGACATACAGCGTTTGCGCAACATCGAGGAGGAGGATGCCCAAAACTACCAGACCCTCTATGCCACCGAAGAGGGCGCCGTGGTGGCCCCTGCCGCCGGCTTCCACTTCAGCCGCGAACTGCTGAAACGGATGGAACTGCTGGGACTGGAACGCACCTACATCACCCTGCACGCAGGTCTGAGCAACTTCAACGACATCGATGTGGAGGACCTCTCCAAACACAAGCCTGACTCCGAACGGATGATCATCCTGCCCGAAGTGGCCCAAACCATAAACGATACCAAGGACGCCGGCCACAAGATCGTCGCGGTCGGCACCACAACCATGAAGGCACTGGAATCCTCCGTCTATTCCAACGGCCATGTCAAAACCACCCACATGAACGGGAAAGAGGACATCTGGACCAGCAAATTCATTTATCCTCCCTATCGGTTCATGGTGGCAGACGCCATGGTCACCAACCTCCACGCCTCCCAAAGCTCCATGCTGATGATGGTGGCCGCCTTCGGTGGGTACGACTTTGTGATGAATGCCTACCGGCTGGCTGTAGAGGAAAAATACCATTTCCTGACCTATGGGGACGCCATGTTGATTATTTAACTGAAAAAACTCTATATTTATGGCAAAGACATACGAAGACGCCGGTGTAAGTTTGGAAGCTGGCTACGAATCCGTACGACTGATCAAAAAACACATCAGCCGGACCAACCGCCCTGGCATGATGGGCAATATTGGAAGCTTTGGAGGCATGTTTGACCTGGCCTCCCTACAATACAAAGAACCCATCCTGGTCAGCGGCACGGACGGCGTGGGCACCAAACTCAAACTGGCCTTCATGATGGACAAACACGACACCATCGGCCAAGACGCCGTGGCCATGTGCGTCAATGATGTGCTGGCACAAGGCGCCGCCCCTCTCTTCTTCCTCGACTATGTCGCCGTAGGCAAAAACGACCCTGCCAAAATTGAAACAATCGTCAAGGGCGTCGCCGACGGCTGCGTGCTCTCCAACTGCGCCCTCATCGGTGGCGAAACCGCCGAAATGCCCGACATGTACAACGAGGATGAATACGATATCGCCGGCTTCACCGTAGGCTGCGTTGAGCGTTCCAAACTCATCGACGGGTCCAAAGTGGAAACCGGAGATGTCCTCATCGGCCTCGCCTCCTCAGGTGTGCACTCCAACGGTTTCTCCCTGGTGCGCAAAATTGTCCTCAAAGACAACCATCTGGACCTGAACAAGACCTACGAAGGACTGGCCGACACCCTCGGCAACACCCTGCTGACCCCCACCCGTATCTACGTGAAACCCGTCTTGGAGATCCTCCAAGAATTCGACGTCCACGCTATCTGCCATATCACCGGCGGCGGCTTTGACGAAAACATCCCCCGCATGCTCAAAGACCATCAGGGCGTCCACATCCAGGAAGGCTCCTGGGAAATCCTGCCCATCTTCCACCTGCTGGAAAAATATGGCCACATCCCGCATCGCGAAATGTTCAACATCTTCAATATGGGCATCGGCATGATCCTGATTGCCAAACCCGAAGACGCCAACCAGATTGTGGACAACTTCTCCCGCCTGGGCGAAAAAGCATCTATTATTGGGGAAGTCACCAACCAAAAAGGTGTGGATATCGAATTGCTCTAACGATGGGGTTTTTTCTAATATATTTATTTTGAAGATGTTAGGAAAGATTTCAACCATGTGTTAACTTTGAAAATTTTTTTTATTTTTGTCGCTCATTTGGTAAAGTAGAAAAATATTAATAACTAAACCGTTTCATATATGAAAAAACTTACTCTTTTAGTTTGTCTTTTAGCCATTTCCATCTGGGGTTTCGCATCTCACGTCATCCCTGTGGAAACCGCTATGAAAGCATCCAAAAACTTTTTGTCTGAACGAGTTGGTGTATCGGATGCCAAAGGTATGGATCTTACACTCGTCTATACCGAATACACCGAGTCTGGCGATCCTGTCTTCTATCGTTTTCAGATAGGCAATAAAGGTTTTATGATTGTTTCCGCAACGGATCTGGCCACCCCGATTTTGGCCTACTCTTTGGAAAGCAATTTCAAAGCCGGTACTGGCGCAGACTTGTACTGCACCCAATACAAAAACGACCTCACCTACCTGATTGAGAACCCTTCCACCGCTCTCCCTGGCAGAAGTCTGTGGGCTTATTATACCAGCGACAACTTCACGGTGACCCGTTCGACAAAAGGTACCCCTTACGTGGAACCCTTGGTGACCACTACTTGGAATCAGGACACCTACTACAACGCCCAATGCCCTTACAATCCGCTGAGCAATCTCGACTTTGACATGCGTGCTTATGTGGGCTGTGTGGCTCTGACGATGGGTAACATCATGTACTATTACCGTTATCCCGAATCCGGTAATGGTTCCCTGTACTATATTCCCAAGGAGTATGATGACGATGGCAACCTGTTGTACACCTATCCTCCTCAAATGATCAACTTTGGCCAGTCCACTTACAACTACAACAACATGACCAACAATCTGTCTTCCTACAATGGAGAACTTGCCAAAATGTTGTATCATTGTGGTGTGTCTGTTCGTATGGGTTACGGTCACGATGGTTCTGGCTCCCAGTCTGAATATGCTATGGATGCTCTCCAAAACTTCTTCAAGTATAGCAATGCAGGCAAGTTCAGCCAAATTCAAGACGTAGCTCCCTCTTCTGACCTGATGTATCGTTGGATTGATCAGGCTGTGAATGAGCTGAATCAACACCGTCCGCTGTTCTTCTCCGGACGCAATGCTACCGATGGCGGTCACGCTTGGATTGTGGACGGCTACACAACCATCACCCAAGACGATGTT
>JAFYEU010000013.1 GCA_017544105.1 Bacteroidales bacterium | reverse complement strand
TTGCTGATCACGCGTGCGCTGTAGGCGACGGCCCTGCTGGAGAAGAAGGACTGTCTGGCCCGTTGCATCTCGATGATGACGTGGTCTCCGTCCTGGGTGACGCAGTAGAGGTCGAAGATGCTCTTTTTCTCGTCGGGCTCTTCGCCGAGCACTTCCGGGGAGAGGAAAGTTACTTCCGTGATGTGTCCCAGAGTGGACTCGAGGAAGGTGTTGAGGAAGTCGAGCAGGAGTGGCTTGTTCTCTTCGCTCCCGAAGATTCGTTTGAAACCGAAGTCGGTGAGGGGGTTGAGATAGTAGTTGTGTATGATCATGCTTCGTGGTAGTTTTGTGTGAGTGAAACTAAGATTTCATTTTGTGAGGTGTTGGCAACAGCATGCTGTTGTGTCTACATCCTTAACACTACAAAAATACTACCATTCTTGCCGTTTGTCAATAGTTTTTGTAAATTATTTTATAATTGAAAACCAATAAGTTAAAAATGTTCAGAAAATATTTTAACAATTGATAGTTGAATTGCTGTTTTGGTTTTGCAAGGTTTGGTTTGGACTTTGTGAAAAATGATGAGAATTCTGGGCTTGGCGTGGGATAGTATTATTTCCGAACCGTCTGATAAGAATTTGAGGGGTCCTATCTTGACAAAGCTATTGCGATGTGAACTTGAACCCCGACAGGGGTTTAAGCTTGGTAGCTATTGGGAATGGTGAGGGTCAATTCGCGGCGCAGGGTTCATGTGCCATGATGCCCTTCCGATGCCGCCGCGAAAGGGAGGCGTGAGATCCGATGCTGTCAGGCTAGTTCATCCCCCGCGCTTTCTTGATACGGTCGTAGGCCTCGTTGACGCGGGCGAATTTCTCCTCGGCGGCCTTGCGCACATCCTCGCCCAGGTGTCCAACCTTGTCGGGGTGGTGCTTCTTGGCAGCCTCGCGGTAGGCTTTCTTGACCTCCTCGTCGGTGGCGTCGGGCGACACTTCCAGAATCTTGTAGTCATCCTCTATGTTAAGCGGTCTGCTATAGGAACCGCCACCGCCATACTGGCCTTGCTGGCTGTAGCCGCCATAATCGTATTCATAATCATATTGATAGCGCTGTCTGGCGTAGAGCGATTGGATGGCCTCAAAGCTGGTCCGGTTGATGCCGCAAAGGTCGGAGATGTGGCGGATGGCCTGCAACTCCAAGTCGTTGAAGTCAGTGTCAGAGTAGCCGAAACCGAAGAGGAAGTGGAGGATCATCAGCTTCTCGGAGGTGGTGGCGTGGTCGCGCACATCCTGGCAGACAGCCGTGATG
The DNA here is from genome assembly GCA_017544105.1 of Bacteroidales bacterium. Lineage (GTDB taxonomy): Bacteria > Bacteroidota > Bacteroidia > Bacteroidales > WCHB1-69 > F23-D06. Next base: position 2,377 of record JAFYEU010000013.1, on the reverse strand, counting down.
TCGATGTTCTCGTCGAGGATGTCTCGGAAGCGCAGCAGGGCAGCCTGTGCACGGGTCTCGTCGAGGTTCTTGAGCAGGAACTGCTTCATGTAAGCCAGCTCCGACTGCAGCAGTCGGTTGTTGTCGGCGCGCGCCACATAGGCAGCCAGCACCAACTCATGTTCCAAGAACATGTTGGCCTGGTAGTAGTGCGTCTTCTTGGTGACCTTGAAGAGGCCTCCGCTGCCGAGCATCGAACCTAGCAGGGCTCCTATGATGGCGCCCGGAAGACCCAAGATGGCCCCTCCTATCATAAATCCCAAAAATGAAAACAGACAGCCCATATTCTTCTTTTACAATAGGTTACCAGATAAATGCATCTTCGTTCATCCACTTTCCCTGAGCCTTCATCACCTGTTGGATGACGTCTCTCACCGCTCCGTTGCCGCCATTGCGTGGGGAGATGTAGTCCACGATGGCCTTGATCTCCTCGGAGGCGTCTTGGGGACAGCACTTGACGGCCGCCAGCTGCAGCATCGGATAGTCGGGGATGTCGTCGCCCATGACCAGCACCTGCTCGTTGGTGAGATGGTGGTCAGCCAGGTATTCGTTGAACTGGGCGATCTTGTCGCGCACCCGCATGTAGATCTCTATGCCGGGGAAGGTCTTGAACCGCAAGGGGATGGACTGGGCGTAGCCGCCGGAGATGATGGCGATGTTGTAGCCTTTCGTCAGCGCGTAGTGCAGGGCGTAGCCATCCTTGACGTTGGTGGCGCGCACCTGCTCGCCGTCGGCCATGGTATAGACTTTCCCGTCGGAGAGGACTCCGTCGAAATCGAAGATGAAGGTGTTGATCTTCAGTAGTTTATCTTTTAAGTGCTCCATAGAAAACGTTATTCGGGTAAGGCTGCAGTCTCTGTTTCTTCCAAGGCGGGCATCTCTTTTTGGCGGATGACGAACTCCTCGGTCAGCGTGTCGTAGTCGAGGGTGACCACCGTGCCGGCGGGCAGTGCCTGCATGAGGATCTCTTCGGCGAGGAGGTCTTCCACGTTCTTCTGGATGGCCCTGCGCAGCGGACGGGCGCCGTAGTTGGCATCCCAGCCGGAATCCACGAGGTACTCCTTGGCCTCATCGGTGATATTCACGGTGACGCCGATCTCGCGAACGCGTTGCAAGACCTTGTCGAGTTCGATGTTGACGATCTTGAGGATGTCCTCTTTGTTCAGCGAGTTGAAGTAGATGACATCGTCCACGCGGTTGAGGAACTCGGGCGAGAAGTTGGCTTTGAGTGCTTTCTCCAGGATGCCCTGTTCCACCTTGTGCTTGGCGTTGTCGGTGGCCTCCGTGTCGAAGCCGACGCCGGTGCCGAAGTCTTTCAGCTCGCGTGTGCCGATGTTGGAGGTCATGATGAGGATGGTGTTCTTGAAGTCGACCTTGCGTCCGATGCCGTCAGTGAGCTGGCCCTCGTCGAGTACCTGCAGCAGCACGTTATAGACATCGTGATGGGCCTTCTCGATTTCATCTAGGAGGACGATGGAGTAGGGCTTGCGGCGCACCTTCTCGGTCAGCTGGCCGCCCTCCTCGTAGCCCACATAGCCCGGAGGCGCACCGATGAGGCGCGAGATGGTGTGCTTCTCCATGTATTCGCTCATGTCGATGCGGATGAGGGCGTCTTGGGAGTCGAAGAGGTACTCGGACAGTATCTTGGCGAGGTAGGTCTTGCCCACGCCGGTGGGTCCGAGGAAGAAGAAGGAGCCGATGGGACGGTTGGGGTCCTTGAGGCCCGCGCGGTTGCGGCGGATGGCCTTGGAGATCTTGACGATCGCCTCGTCCTGGCCGATGACCTTGCCCTTGAGTTCTTCCGACATCTGCATGAGGCGTTCGCCCTCGTTCTTGACGATGCGTTGCACGGGCACGCCGGTCATCATGGCGATGACCTCGGCGACGGTGTCTTCCGTGACGACCGGGCGCTCCTGGTCGTTCTCCTGCTCCCAGCGGGTGCGGACATCTTCCAGGGTGGTCTCCAGCTCCTTGATCTGGTCACGGTAGCTGGATGCCATATTGTACTGTTTCTCTTTGATGGCCTCGGTTTTGAGTTTCTCCACCTTGGCGATCTCCTCCTCCAGCTGGAGGATGCCCTCCGGCACGTGGATGTTCTGGAGGTGCAGTCGGGCGCCGGCTTCGTCGAGGGCATCGATGGCCTTGTCGGGCAGACAGCGGTCGGAGATGTATCGGTTGCTGAGGGTGACGCACGCCTTGAGGGCCTCGTCGCTGTAGCGGACCACGTGATGGTCTTCGTATTTGTCTTTGATGTTGTGGAGGATCTCCAGGGTCTCCTCGGTTGTGGTGGGCTCCATGATAATCTTCTGGAAGCGGCGCTCCAGGGCTCCATCCTTCT
>JAFYEU010000095.1 GCA_017544105.1 Bacteroidales bacterium | reverse complement strand
TGATTGAGGATATGGTTGAGCCAGTCGGTCATAAGTTGCAACACTTCCGGGCTGATAGTCTCCTCAATGGTTCCGTACTCTTGTGGGTTTCCAGTCTGACAGGTCTGCAGCAGATGGTTGGCGGAAGGGATGATGCGGTAGGTGTGGTATGCCAGGGGCGCATCATAGAAAGAGTAGGGTGTGTTGTTGGATTTCGGGTCAAGATACTGCCGCATCAGCCTGACGGATTGGTCTGCCTCTACCTGCAGATCCAGTTGGCCATTGATGGCGAGCAATGGGCAGGAGAGTTTTTGAATGTAGGGCTTGGGATCCAGGTGGAAGAGCGTGTAAAACCATGGGGAGCAGAGTGTCTGGATGGCCTGGTGCTGGAGTTGGTTGGGGTTGAAGCCCAGTGTCTTTGCCGTCCGGCGCACGCCACCTCTTTCGAGATGTTTCCTCATCCGTTCCATGGCCTTCTCGCGGGTGGGGGCTTTCTCCACGATGGCATATAGACGATCGGATTCGGCCGTGCTTTGGGATGCCTCCTCGCAGGTGGCCCCGTTAGCCATGGCGATGGCTGCATTCTGGTAGCACAGGATCTGTCGGATGGGCTGTGCCACCCCGCCCATGGTGATGATAAAGTCCACGGGACGTTTGTTGTCGACGATGTAGGCCACCAGACTGCCTTCGCTATGGCCAAGCAGTCCCACGGGTATATGCCGCAGGGCCGGATGTTGGCTGAGGGTGTCCCGGATTCTGTTGACCACGTCGGCGAAGTCCAGCGTGGTGGCATTCTGGAATACTGCTTTGGGCAGGTCGTCGTAGCGATAGACGGCATAGCCGTCGCGTGTCAGGGCGTCGGCGATCACCTTGAAGGGCTTGTGTCCCAAGATGCTCTCGTCGCGGTCCTGCCATCCCGATCCGGAGATGAGGATCACCAAGGCCTTGGCTTCCGTGGCGGGCAGTGTCAGCGTGCCTGAAACGTAGTTATAACGCCCTTGCGGCTCCTTGATGTTGATCTCCTCTTCGGTGTAAGGGTAGGGCGGTTGCGGCTCCTGCGGCCGGTTCAGCTTTTTCCGCTCATGTCCGGCCTCGAGTACCAAGGGAAAGTTCATCCCTTGCTTGAAGGTGCCCTGGATCTGTCGCCCGTCTTCCGACAGCTTTCCCTGGAAAGACGCCCCAAGGGATTTTATCTTCCACGACAATACGCTGTCTCTCCACGTCGCCTCGTCGGTAGGGATCTCAAAGGCATACTGGTCGGGACTGTCCAACTCCACGTGAAGAGTGTCGCCTTGCTCTATGAAGACGCCAATGGTCAGCGTGTCTCCGACAATGGCAATCTTGCCTTCCCAGTAGCCGGCGATGTTCTGTGCTGTCAGTGGCCGAACCATCCCCCAAAGGATAAGGACTAAAAGCCAAGCCATATGTCGTGCGGCGCCATTCATATTATTCTATAACTTAATAACTTAACAACTTGATGGTTCTTTCCTGTATGCCTCCCACAGCGTGATGAGGGTGGGGAAGGAGTTCTCCTCCAGGAGGTCCGCCACTTGCGCTTGGGGGATCCAGAGGGCTTGGGCGATGTCTTCTTCCGTCTGGGGCGCGAGTGCCTGCTTGGGGGCGCTCATGCGATACCAGTGGGTATGCTTGAGGATGGGAGTGTCCTCCAGCATGTAGGTGTGCTCCGTCATGGGCAGCGCCTCACCCAGTTGAAGGCCCTGTACGCCAGTCTCCTCGGTGACCTCCCGCAGGGCGGCCTCCTCCCACGATTCGTCAGCCTCGACCTTGCCTTTCGGGAAATCCCATTTCTCCCGACGGAAAATCATCAGGATTTCATCGTTTTCATTCTTCACAATGCCGCCGGCAGCCTCTATTATCGTATATTGTTGTGATTTACACATTTTATGCTTCTAAATTCAGAACAAGCGCAAAAATAACAAAAAAATGAAAAGTTGAAATGAAAAAAAACAGGAGGGTGTCCCCGTTTTCGATCGGAAATGGCAGAGCCGATGGACACAATGGCTCAGGGGCAATTTCTGCTGTCGGCATATATCTGAAATTTGTGTATATTTGCGGCCGTTTCGAATTATGGAAAAGACCGAATATTTTATTGCGAAGACGTTTGCCAATTTGGAGCCCCTGCTGGCGGAGGAACTGACTGCCTTAGGCGCCCGGAACTGCCAGATTATGAGCCGGGCGGTGGCCTTTGAGGGTGACATGGCGATGATGTACCGCGCCAACTATTTCTGCCGCACCGCCTTGCGTATCTTGTGGCGGCAGAGCAAGTTTAACTTCCTCAACAATCGTCAGTTCTACGACCAGATCTTCAACTTCCCCGCGGAGCAGTTCTTGCGGGAAGACGGCACCATGGTGGTGCATGCCACGATGTCTGACACCATCTTCAAGACCCCGCTCTTTGCCGCCTTGCTGGCCAAGGACGCTATCTGCGACCGCTTTCGGGATCTGTATGGAATAAGACCTTCGGTGGACAAGGAGGATCCCGATGTGCAGTTTACGCTCCACATCTACCGGAACGAGGCCCAGCTCTTTGTGGACAGCTCCGGCGAGTCTCTGCACAAGCGCGGCTATAAGGTGAGCAACCATCCTGCCCCCATCAACGAGGTGGTGGCTGCCGCGATGATCCAGCTCTCCGGTTGGCATGGCGAGTGCGACTTTATCGATCCGATGTGTGGTGGCGGTACGCTCCTTGTGGAGGCTGCCATGCGCGCCCTGAATATCCCCGCTGGATTCTATCGCCGCGACTATGGCTTCATGCACTGGAAGAACTTCGATGGCGATTTGTGGAAGTCTGTCCGTAGAGAGGCGAAGATCCGGGAAGACGTGCCCGTCAACTTCTATGGATCGGATATCAACGGCCGATTCCTCGACATTGCTGAGACGAATGTCATCAAAGCCAGACTCCAGGATTTTGTCACGTTGGAGCGTAAAGACATCGCTGACACGAAGCCTGCGCGCACACCCGCGCTGGTGATGATGAACCCGCCCTATGGTGAGAGACTCCAGGTGAGAGACCTGCAGGAACTGTATGCAAGCATAGGCACCACCCTGAAACACCGCTATGCAGGCTGCCGTGCCTTTGTCATCAGCTCCGACAAGGACGCCCTCAATGCCATCGGGCTGCGTCCCTCTCTGAAGAAAACCCTCTTCAATGGCGCTATTGAGTGCCGTTTTCAAGGATATGAACTCTTTGATGGCGATCGAAGAGAGTATGCTAAAAACAAGAAACCCAAAGAATAAATGAAAAAGATACTGATAGCTACGGCCTTCTTGTTCGGTGCCTTCTTCGCATCTGCGCAGAACAAGTATAGCAACGAGTTCCTCTCGTTGGGCATCGGGGCGCGCGGCCTGGCCATGGCCAACACCATGACCGCCATCGCCGATGATGTGACGGCAGCCTACTGGAATCCTGCCGGCCTGAGCCGCATGGACAAGCGTTACGAGCTCTCGCTGATGCATGCCGAATACTTCGCCGGCATCTCCAAATACGACTATGCCGGCTTCGGCTTCAAGATCGATGACCGCAATACGGTGGCGCTTTCCTACATCCGTTTTGGGGTGGACAATATCATGAACACTACCGAGCTGATCGATGCACAGGGGAATGTGGATTATGATCGAATCACCTACTTCTCCGCTGCCGACAATGCCATCCTGTTGAGTTATGCCTACAACTTTGCCAAGGTGCAAGGCCTTTCCGTGGGTGCCAATGCCAAGATCATCACTCGCGGCATCGGCAAGTTCGCCCGGGCGTGGGGCTTTGGCCTCGACTTCGGCCTACAATATAATAATAAGGGATGGCAAGCCGGGGCCATGTTGCGCGACGGCACCTCCACCTTCAATGCGTGGCGCTATCAGCTCTCCGACGAGGTGATACAGGTGTTTGAGGAGACGGGCAACGAGATCCCTGAAAACGGCCTGGAGCTGACAATCCCCAAACTCCTTCTGGGCGGTGCCAAGCGTTTTGAGATGGGCAAGGGCTTCAACGGGACGGTGGCCTTGGACTTCGATTGTACCTTTGACGGCAGACGCAATACGCTGATCCGGAGCAATGTGCTCAGCATCGATCCCCATCTTGGCGTGGAGTTTGCCTACAAGAAGATCGTCGCCTTGCGCGCCGGCATTGGCAACTTCCAATGGGAACCCGACTTCGACGGGCGGAACCGGATGACCCTCCAAATCAACTTGGGCCTCGGCGTCTGCATTAAGAATATCGTCTCCATCGACTACGCCTTCACCGATCTCGGCAATCTCTCCATTGCCCAATACTCCCACATCTTCTCCTTGAAAGTGGCCATCGACCGTTTTAAAAAGAAAGAATCCCAATCAACGCTATAAATTGTCAACATTATCATGAATATCGAGAATTATCCGTATAGGACCGAACAAATCGAAGACCGTTTGAATATTGTACACCATCGTCCGCTTCCCATGCCGGAGCCGGAGCTGTACCGTTTTATCCTTTCCAGTATCGACCTGACCACATTGGAGGGGACTGACAACGAGCAGGTGGTGCAGGCGCTATGCCAGAAAGCCCTTGACTTCAAGAAGCAGGCGGGCTGTATGCCGGCGGCGGTCTGTGTCTATCCTCCCTATGTACATACGGTGGTGGAGGCGCTGCAGCGCAATCCCATCACGATAGCCTCTGTGGCAGGTGCCTTCCCCGCAGGACAGTCACCCATCGAGGTCAAGGTGGCCGAGGTGCGTTATGCAGTGGCTCAGGGCGCAGACGAGATTGACATGGTCATCTCCAGAGGGACGTTTCTGAAGGGTGACTACCAGACAGTCTATGACGAGATACTGGCTATCCGGGACGCTTGTCGCGAAGCCAAGCTGAAGGTGATCCTGGAGACCGGCGAGCTGAAGACACCCCAGAACATCTTCAGGGCCTCCCAGATCGCCATCGCCGCCGGGGCCGACTTTATCAAGACATCCACCGGCAAGATTGCGGTCAATGCCACCCCCGAGGCCTTCTTGGTGATGATGGATGCTATCAAGTTCCATTATCAGAAGACCGGCAAGCGGGTCGGCATCAAGGCTGCTGGCGGTATTTCCGATCCCGACACAGCAGTCTATTACGTCAAGCTGCTCCATAATGTGCTGGGACAAGAGTGGATGAACCGGAATCTCTTCCGTATCGGGGCTAGCCGTTTGGCGTCTAAAGTGGCAGAAAAAATCCATTAACTCGCTGATTAATTAAAGAATATTGCCGTTTTCAGGCTTGACAGGCCCTAGTCCGGATGGCTGAAAAACCCACTATTTAATGGAGATAATCGAGTTTCTGAAAAAAAAATCCGTAAGGTGAAGAATTAGAACAAATTATTTGTATTTTTGCCGTTCCAAAAATATTTGTTTAAACAATTAAAAATAAGTACTATGACAAAAGCTGATATCGTGAATGACATTGCCGGCAAGACCGGAATGGACAAAGCAAGTGTTCAAACTATCGTTGAAAAATTTATGGATAGCGTGAAGAACTCTATGGTAGGCGGCGAAAACGTTTACCTGAGAGGTTTTGGTAGTTTTATTATTAAGGAAAGAGCTCAGAAGACTGCTCGTGATATCTCCAAAGCTAAGACCATCACTATTCCTGCTCACAATATTCCTGCATTCAAACCGTGCAAGACTTTCGTTAATGCAGTAAAGAATTCCAAATAATCATTAACACATAAAATCCATTCAACTATGCCAAGTGGAAAAAAGAGAAAAAGACATAAAATGTCGACTCATAAAAGAAAAAAACGTCTCAGAAAGAACAGACATAAAAACAAATAATCTTTTATGAGTTAAAATTTCGATGAAAACTAAATAAAACACCCGTTTTATTTAGTTTTCATTGTTTTATAGAAAAATATGGAAGAGACTACAGAAATTTCTAAAGAACTGATTATCACCACGCACGATCAAGAGGTGCAGGTGGCTCTGTTAGAGGATAAGAAGTTGATGGAGATACACACGGAGAAGTCAACGGCGAAGTTCTCTGTAGGCAATATTTATGTAGGCAAAGTCCGGAAGATCATGCCGGGACTGAATGCCGCCTTTGTGGATATCGGCAGTGAAAAGGATGCCTTTCTCCACTATTTGGATTTGGGCATTCATGCGCGCACGACCAATGCCTTTGTCAGTCAGGCTATCACCACGGGCAAGCGGAGTATCAGTAGGGTACAGTATCTGGAAGAGGTGCCCAAGAACGGCAAGATCGGGGATGTCATCACCTCCGGTCAGCTATTGATGGTGCAGGTGGCCAAAGAGCCCATCTCCACCAAGGGTCCGCGTATCACCACGGAGATCTCCTTCGCTGGCCGTTATCTGGTGCTGGTACCCTTTGGCGACAAGGTCTCCATCTCCCAGAAGATCCGCAGCACCGCGGAACGCAAACGGCTGCGCAGCATCGTGCAGGGCATCAAACCCCGCAACTTCGGCATCATCATCCGCACCGTCGCGGAACATAAGTCGGCGGAAGAGCTGACCTCCGACCTGGACAAGCTCCGCTACAAGTGGGACACCACTGTGGAGAACCTCTTCACCGCCAAGTCCGGCGCCTGCCTGTCGCAAGAAAGCGACTGCGTCTCTTCGCTCTTGCGGGAGATGCTCAACGACTCCTTCAGCGCCATTTACATTGACACACAGGATGTCTTCAACGAGGTGAAAAGCTACGTGCATACCTATTCGCCCGCACAGGAAGGCATCATCAAACTGTATAATGACAAACAACCCATCTTCGAACATTTCAACGTCGCCAAGCAGATCAAAGGCTCCTTTGGCAAGGTGGTGACCGTGAAGAGTGGGGTATACCTGATCATCGAACATACCGAGGCGATGCATGTGATTGACGTCAACAGCGGTAACCGCTTGAAGTCGAACCAGTCGCCAGAAGACAATGCGATGAACACCAATATGATAGCCGCGGCCGAGATCGCACGGCAACTGCGTCTCCGGGATATGGGCGGCATCATCACCATCGACTTTGTGGACTTGCACACGGCTCAACACAAGTCTGGACTGTACAAGGCGATGCAGGAGTTTATGAAAAACGACAAGGCCAAACATACCATATTGCCTCTCAACAAGTTCTGTGTGATGGAGATCACGCGTCAGCGCGTGCGTCAGGCCACCATCATCGAGACGACCGAACAGTGTCCGACCTGTAAAGGTACCGGCAAGGTGAAACCCGCCATCCTGATTGAGGATGAGATTGACAATACCCTGGAATTCCTCTTCGAAAAACAACAGGAGTCGAAGGTGACCGTGATGGTGCACCCCTTCGTGCACGCTTTCCTGAAACATGGTTTTCCCTCTGTCCTGACCAAGTGGAGATTCAAATATAAGAAGCGCATCAGGCTGGTCGCCAACCAGAGCTACCATCTGCTGGAGCATCACTATTACAATTCCAATATGGACGAGATCGTGCTTTGGAACATTCCGAGCACTGAAAGCGATAAAACCGAATAGCTATGGTGGAAGTGCCTTCAGACATAATGGTGAAGATGGAGCGCTACTGCGCCTATCAGGAGCGGTGCGAGGCCGATGTCCGCAAGAAGATGACGGGGCTGACCATCTCCAGTGCGCAGCGTGAGGAGATCTTGCGTCGCCTGAAAGACCAGAGCTTCGTGGATGACGCGCGCTTCGCAGCCCTCTTCGTGCGTGGCAAGATGCGGGAAAACCAGTGGGGACGTCTCAAGATCCGCCAGGGACTCTATGCCAAAGGGGTGGTGCCGGCTATCATAGACCAGGCTATAGCCGGGATCGACCCGGACGAATACACCGCCATGCTCGCCGCCACGGTGGACAAGTGGAAGCGACTCAACCAAGCCGATGCCGATGACCGTGCCAAACTGATCCGCGCCCTGCTGACCAAAGGCTTTGAGATGGGCGAGATCATGGATTTTTTAAACGCTTAAAGAACGATTGCGATGATAACGAACGACCAGATAAAAAGTATCCTTAACAGGCTCGGTGAGCTAAGGAGGTATCTTTGACATCGATGCGAAACAGGCCGAGATAGCCGAAAAGGAACAGATCAGCCAGCAGGCCGACTTCTGGGATGATCCCAAGAAGGCAGAGCAGTTGCTGCGGGAGATGTCCTTGGTCAAGGCGTGGGTCAAAGACTATGAACAAGCCGCCGAGCAGGGCGAAGAACTGACCATCCTCAACGACTTCCTGGAGGCGGGCGAGGCCACCGAAGAAGAGGTGGAGCAGTCCTTCCAGCGTCTGACCCAGATGGTTGAGAAGTTGGAGTTTCGCAATATGATGCGCAATGAGGAGGACTCCCTCAATGCGGTTATCACCATCAATGCGGGTGCCGGTGGCACGGAGAGTTGCGACTGGGCGGAGATGCTCCTGCGCATGTATCTGCGCTGGGCGGAGCGTAATGGCTTTAAGACCAAGATGCTGGACCAGCAGGATGGGGATGTGGCAGGCGTCAAGTCTGTCTCCGTCGAGGTGGAAGGCCCCTATGCGTATGGCTATCTGCGTAGCGAGATCGGCGTCCACCGGCTGGTGCGCCTCTCACCCTTCGACTCCGCGAACCGTCGCCATACCTCCTTCGCTTCTGTATTCGCCTATCCCATTGTCAATGACGATATTGTCATCGATATCAATCCCGCCGACATCAGCTGGGACACCTACCGTTCGAGTGGGCACGGCGGGCAGAATGTCAATAAGGTGGAAACCGCCGTCCGTCTGCACCACCATCCTTCCGGCATCATCGTGGAGTGTCAGGTGACCCGCTTCCAACACCAGAACCGCGAGATGGCCATGACGATGTTGCGCTCCCGCCTCTATCAGCTGGAGTTGGAGAAGAAACGTGAGAAGATGGCCGAGATAGAAGGCTCCAAGAAAAAGATCGAGTGGGGTAGCCAGATCCGCAGCTATGTGATGCAACCCTACAAGATGGTCAAAGACCTCCGTACCGGCTATGAGACTGGCAATGTCAACGCCGTCATGGATGGCGAAATCGATGATTTCATCAAGGCCTACCTGATGCAAGAACACTGAGGTAGTTATCAGTTCTCAGTTTGGAGTTAGGAGTTTTAGTCAAAGTTCAAAGTCAAGGTTCAAAGTTGAACTAGCCAATGGCTAACAGCTAATAGCTAATAGCTGATGGCTAACAGCCATCTTTAAGTGTTGATAAGTTCTTATATTTTTTAATTGCGGGCTATCGAGAGTATGAGTATCTTTGCTCTTTGGTTTGATAATTTCTAAATCAATAAATATTAAGCAGTTATGGATAAGAACTATGTATTGGTGGCCGGTCGTGCCAATCCTGAGTTAGCTAAAAGTATTGCAGATCACTTGAACATGCCGCTTTTCCCGGTGGACATTCTCCAGTTCAAAGACGGGGAGATCCAGGTTTATTTCAATGATACCATTCGTGGTAAGGATGTTTTCATCATCCAGCCGACCTTCTCGCCGGCGGACAACATCATTGAGCTGTTGATTGCCATTGATGCTGCGAAACGTGCTTCTGCGCGCAACATCATTGCGGTGATGCCTTACTTCGGCTATGCCCGTCAGGATCGTAAAGACAAACCCAGAACCTCCATCGGTGCCAAGTTGATGTGCAACCTTCTGACTACCGCTGGTGTGAGCCGCGTGATCACGATGGATTTGCATGCTGACCAGATCCAAGGATTCCTGGAGGTGCCTGTGGACCATCTTTTCGCTTCCAATGTGTTTATCCCATACATCCAGAGTCTGAACAATCCTGACATTATGATTGCCTCTCCTGACACGGGTGGTACCAAGCGTGCTTCCACCTATGCCAAAGCTCTGAACTGCGATCTGGCTATCGGCTTCAAACAGAGAGAGAAACAAAACGAGGTCGCCTCGTTGCATATTTTGGGTGACGTCCGTGGCAAAGAGGTTATCCTGGTGGATGACATCATCGATACGGCCGGCACGCTCTGCAAGGCGGCGGAAGCCATCAAGGCGATGGGCGCCAAGAGTGTGAACGCCATGTGTGCGCACGGTCTCTTCTCCGGTGAGGCTTTGGAGAGAATTGAGAACTCTGTGCTGGAGACGGTGCTGGTTACCGACTCCATCCCGTTGAAACGTCCGTGCAGCAAGGTGCGTGTTGTCTCCGTTGCCAAGCTGATGGCGGATGTCATCGAGAGCATCGAGCAATGTGCCTCGATCTCCAAGCACTATTACGTATAGACAATTTCCTTTTTTATGCAAGATATGAACAACAGGGCCGAAGAGGGGATGCCCTCTGTTGGCAAGTATGACCTCATTGCCGAGTTGGCTAAAGGCTTCGCCCAAGAGAACGCCTCCACGGTGGTGGGCGTGGGTGATGATGCTTCTGTCGTCGCCCCCGGTGCCGACGAGGTGGTCACCTCTTCGAAGGTCTTCATGGAGAATGTCCATTTCGACCTCACCTATGTGCCCCTCCAGTACCTTGGCTACAAAATCGTGACGGTGGTTTGTTCGGACCTGCTGGCCATGAATGCCGTACCCACCCAGCTGACCCTCACGGTGGCTATCTCCAACCGTTTTGACTTGAAGGCGGTGCAAGACCTTCTGGACGGCGTGGCCACCAACTGTGAGAACCTGCATGTGGACCTTGTCGGGCTGGATGTGACGACCTCCCGTCGTGATCTGATTGTCAGTGCCACCGCGATAGGGGAGTGCGAGTCAGCCCATCTGACCAGACGTTCCGGCGCGGCCGAGAACGAGCTGCTTTGCGTGTCGGGCGACTATGCCGCGGCCTACGCGGGTCTGCTCCTCCTGGAACGCGAGAAGAAGGTCTTTGACGCCAACCCCGGTGTGCAACCCGACTTCGCCGGTCAGGACTATCTCCTACAGCGTCAGCTCCGTCCGGAGGCTCGCCTGGACATCATCGAGGCGCTCCGCCGCGAGAACATTGTCCCTACCGCCATGGCCAACGTGTGCGATGGGATGGCCGCGGCCCTGATGCAGATCTGCCACGCCTCCGACAAAGGCGCCATCCTCTTCGAGGAACGTATCCCCATGACGGAGCTGACCTTCAACACGCTGAAGAGCTTCGACATCGTCCATACGGTTGCGGCCCTCAACGGTGGCGACGACTATGAGCTGATGTTTACGATCAAGCAGGCGGACTTCGAGAAGATCAAGAATGTGGAGAATGTCTCGATCGTTGGGTATGTGAAGGAGAAGGCCTATGGCTGTCAGCTGCTGACCTCCGACAATCATCAGATAGAGATCAAAGCCCAGGGATTCAGCAAAATCCAGCATCATGCATAGCAATGTCCAGTTCGAGATTGGCCGCCTTGCGATAGGTGGCGATGCGCCCGTGGTGGTGCAGTCGATGACGAACACCGACACGCTGGATGTGGCGGCTTCAGTAGCCCAGTGCGAACGGATGATAGCCGCTGGAGCTCAGATGGTTCGTTTGACGGTGCCCACGATGCGGGAGGTGGAGCCGCTGGCCCAGATACAGCAGCAGCTACGCCAGAAAGGGTATGACACCCCCATCGTGGCCGATGTCCACTTCAACCCCAAGGTGGCTGAAGCAGTGGCCTCCTTTGTGGAGAAGGTGCGCATCAACCCCGGTAATTACACCGACAAGCGCGTTTTTGCCTCCTTCACGATGACGGACGACGAGTATGCGGAGGCAGTGCAGCGGATGGCTGAGCGTGCCCGTCCGTTGTTTGAGATCTGTCGTGCACACGGCACGGCGCTTCGGATTGGCATCAACCAGGGCTCCCTCTGCGACCGCATCCTGAACCGCTATGGCAACACGCCGGAGGCCATGGTGCAGTCGGCCTTGGAATGGCTTGACATCTGCGACAAGGCGGACTTCCACAAGATGGTCATCTCCATGAAGTCGAGTAATGTGCAGACGATGATGGAGGCCACCTTGCGGCTGCAGGAGGCTATGCAGCAGCGTGGGCAGGTATATCCTCTACACCTGGGCGTCACCGAGGCGGGCTGCGGTCTGGAAGGCCGTGTGAAGTCGGCCGCCGGTATTGGTGCGCTCCTCCTGATGGGCGTGGGCGACACCATCCGCGTATCCCTGACGGAGCCCCCGGAGAATGAGACTCCCTTTGCCCATCGGCTGGTGCAGACCGTCTCCACACTTCGTCCCGAAGAGGCTGTCGTGAAAGGACAGACCCTCTATTACTCCGCTTCTGTTGCGGATCCCGAGCAGTGGATGATCTCAGCGGCGGCTATGGCCGGTTACGCCTACTATCGATACCATATCAAAGACCTGGTGCTGGAGAATGACTGCATGACGGCTCAGCAACTGGAGGATCTGCAGGCCACCATCCTGCAGGCTTGCCGCATCAGGATGAGCAAGACGGAATTCATATCCTGCCCCTCCTGCGGCCGTACCCAATACGACATCCAGTCGGTGGTGGCCTTGGTCAAAGAGCGGTTTGCCGACCATCCCGGCCTCAAGATCGGGGTGATGGGCTGTATCGTCAATGGACCCGGCGAGATGGCCGATGCCGACTATGGCATCGTGGGGGCCTCCCAAGGATTGGTATGCGTCTATAAAGCCAAAGAGAAACTCACTAACCCGATCCCCGTCCCGGAGGCTCTGGATATGCTGGAAACGTTGATTGCGGAGACGGCTGTTGGCTATTAGCTATTAGCCATTAGCTGTTGGCCGTTGGCTAGTTCAACTTTGAACCTTGACTTTGAACTTTGACTAAAACTTCTAACTCCAAACTGACAACTGAAAACTGACAACTGATTATGAATTACGACTTTGATGAGCCCGTCGTCAGACGTGGTACTTCCTGTGTGAAACATGACATGCTGAAGGAGGTCTTCGGCACGGATGACTTGTTGCCTATGTGGGTGGCTGATATGGACTTCAAGACCCCCGACTTTGTGGTCAATGCCGTGCGGGAACGCTGTGCCCATGAGGTCTTTGGCTACACCTTTGCGCCCACCACGTATGTCTGCGCGGTGGTCAACTGGTTCCAGTCGCACTACGGCATTGAGGCCAAGTGGTCGAAGATGCACTTCATCCCCGGGGTGGTGCAGGGCATTGCCTTTGTGCTGCAGGCCTTCACCCAGCCCGGCGATCATGTCTTGGTGACTACCCCTGTTTATCCTCCTTTCCTGAATATGCCTCATCGCAGTGGTCGCCGTTTTGTCAGCAGCTGTCTGAAGACCGTGAAGGGTCGTTTTGAGATCGACTATGAGGATTTGGAGGAGAAAGCCAAAGGGTGTAAGGTGATGATTCTTGCCAATCCGCACAATCCGGGAGGCACGGTCTGGACTCCCGAGGAGCTGCGGCGCATCGCCGAGATCTGTTACCGCCAGAAGGTGCTCGTCATCGCCGATGAGATCCATGCCGACCTTACCTTGCCGGGACATCGTCACACCTCCTTCACGACGGTGTCGGAGGAGGCTTTCCATAACTCCATCACCTTCTTCGCGCCCAGCAAGACCTTCAACATGGCGGGGTTGGGCTCTTCGGTCTGCTATGTGCCGGATCCTGACATCCGCCGTCAGTTCTTCGGCTTTCTGGATGCCAACGAGTTGTCGTTGGGGCATCTCTTTGCATACGTGGGGGCGGAGGCAGCCTTCCGCTATGGCGAGGAGTGGCGTCTTCAGCTGTTGTCGTATCTGCAAGATAATGTGGACTTTGCCATTGCCTACTTGGCCGAGCATGCGCCCAAGGTGGTGGCGATGCGCCCCGAAGCCTCCTTCTTGCTATGGCTCGACTTCAGAGCCTATGGCTTGCCACATGACGAGCTGGTGCGCATCCTGATTGAAGAGGGGAAGGTGGGCTTGAACAGCGGTCTGGATTATGGCGCCGACGGGGAAGGCTTTATGCGGCTGAACTTCGGATGCCCACGCGCCACCTTGGAGGAGGGACTGCGCCGAATTTGTGATGTCTTGCGCAATCGTTAGTCAAAATACTCATCCTCGAAGTTGAGCAGATAGACCTGCTCGGTACTCCGCGTCAGGGCAGTGTACAGCCAACGGAGGAACTCCTTGTCGAAGCCGTCTTCCGGTACAAATCCTTTGTCGATGATGACCTGTTTCCACTGGCCGC
Source organism: Bacteroidales bacterium (assembly GCA_017544105.1). GTDB lineage: Bacteria > Bacteroidota > Bacteroidia > Bacteroidales > WCHB1-69 > F23-D06. Next base: position 7,234 of record JAFYEU010000095.1, on the reverse strand, counting down.
CTTGGGTCTTGTGGCAGGTGAGGGCGTAGGCGAACTTGACCTGCACGGCATTGAGATAGGGATCGTTTTTGATACGGATGAAGCGGGCCCGCGGGTCCGTGATCTCCTGATAGTCTTCGGCAATGGCCTGGTAGAGCCGCTGGTTGTCCTCAAAGGATAGCGAGGCACTCTCCACCTCCAGGCTCTCCAAGATGATCTTGAGGTCTATGTTGGGCTGGTCGGGGTAGTCACACAGGCGGACGGTGACATCCGCAAAGTGGAAGCCGTAGATCTCCTGCTGGCGATGGATGCTCATCACCTCCATAATGTCGCCATTGGCCAGGAAGCCCACTTCCGAGGCCTCGTCAACCCAGTAGTAGTTGTTCTTTACGGCCATGAGAAAGTCGCCGGTGGCGATGCGATTCTCGCGGAAGTGGATGCGGTTGCGGATCTCCTGGTTGAAGATGTTGGCCCTTTTGTTGGAGCGGGTGATGGTGACGATCTCCTCCGAGCCGTACTGGCCATAGAGACTGTTGTAGAGCTCTTCCAGGTCGCCCCCGTGAATGCGGCTCACGTCGGGCATGGGCTGTTTGGAGAAAAGGGGAGGGTAGAAGTCGCCGCTGTCGATCTTGTACCGCAGGGTGGTGGCGGAGGCGAGGATGCCCGACTCTTGGGCCTGGCGCACCACGTCGGTGAGACGGCAGGTGTAGGGGGTCACGTCATAGGTGTGCTTCATATAGTCCACTGCGAGGGCAGGGCTCTCGACCGCGTGGACGGGTGGCAGCTGCGCATCATCCCCGATGAGCAGCATCCTGTTATGCGGCGATGAGTAGACATAGTCGATCAGGTCGTCCAGGAGGCTGGCCATGCCCAGACCGTCGCTGTTGGCTTCGGCGGAGATCATGGAGGCCTCATCCACGATGAAAAGGGTGTGTTGGTATTTGTTCTCCTTGCGGACGAAGTAGTGCGCGCCGCCTCGCTGGGCAATCCGGTATATCCACTTGTGGATGGTGTAGGCCTTGCGGCCGGTATATTGCGACAACACCTTGGCGGCGCGCCCGGTGGGCGCTAAGAGTACGGTGCGCACCTTTAGCTCATCCAAGGCAGCCACCAAGGCACTCATCAGGCTGGTCTTGCCAGTGCCGGCATAACCCTTCATGATGAAGAGGAACTGCTCTCCCCGGTCGTAGATGAACTCCGACAAGCGCTCGATGGCCTCCGCCTGCGAAGGCGTGGGCGTGAAGGAAAAATGATGATATAACCGTCCTGTGAACTCTTCCCGCGTAGCCATGCCTTATCTTTCCATTCCGGTGAAAATCAAGATGTTGTCATCTTTGTAGTAGATGTCGTTGCGGTATTGCATCCTTCCTTTGTCATCCAAGAAACAGGTGTAGTACTCAATGTAGAGCGGCATCTGCTTTTTCAAATGGATGGAGGTGGGCATCAGTTTGCGGTAGAATTGCTTGTCATAATCGGAGAGCTTCTCATAACGGATGGAGTCTTGTTCCTCCAGCTTCTCCAGATACTTCTCTCCTTTCTCGGTGGTGGGCTCTTTGCCCATGATGATGTCTATTTGCTCTTTGCGGATGGTGTCGAACTCGTTGAGATCGTAGAGTACCTCGGCGAGTTCGAATGGGTTTTCCACACGGATGCAGCCATGGGAGAGGGCACGCACCCGACGCTTGAAGGCGCCCTTGTTGTTGGTGTCGTGCAGATAGACGGACTCCGTGTTGGGGAAGCTGAACTTGATCTGTCCCAACGCATTATAGCGTCCCGAGGTCTGGTAGAGCCGATAGGGGATGTTCTGCCGGTTGACCTTGGTCCAGTCGATGGTCTCAGGCTTCACATACTGCCCGTTGCGGGCATCCTTGATGTAGAGGTGCTCTTTGTTGACGACGGCCGTGTTGCTCCGGCAGAGCTTCTGGTAGTATTCGTTCTTGATGATGTCGTAGGGGATGTTCCATTCAGGGTTGAGCACGATATAGTTGATCTTGCTGTAGAGAAGGGGCGACTCGCTCTTGGCGGCGAGGATGAGGCCGTTCGTCTTCTTGCGCCAGGAGGCTTTGGCTGGGTCGGCAGTGCGTCCGCAGCAGATCCGGGTCTGGAAGGCTATGGTGTCTTCCACGAAGGTGCATAGGGTGAAGTCAGGGATGTTGACCGCAATGTAGGTCCGGTCTTTGGCAGGCGTGACGTGCCACCGCAGTCGCTCCATGTTGGCCGACAGGCGGTTGATGTAGTAGCTGGCCGGCCGGTTCAGCTTGCTGATGGTCTCCCGGTCTAGCGTGTCGCTGGTCGGGATGGCATTGTCGGCACGGAACAGGTTGACGGCTTTCAAGACCTTGGGCGTCAGCCGGTTGGTGTCCGCGGTGGCAGAGTCTAATACCCCCATCCATTTAAGCCTTTGGCAGAGCGTCCTGAATCTGGAATCCTCACTCCTTTTATACCAGGTGCCCTGTGCCAGCGTGTCAGGCGTCTGCTCCGCCTTCCGATACCAGCGGGCCAACTCCTCCTGATGACGGCGGTACACGGGGTCCTCAATCTGCACTTGCTGCAGCGTCTTCTCCAAGTGCTCCATTTGTGCAAGCGCCTCTTGCACAAAGGCTGTGTCCGGTTTCTCATACTTGTACAGCCATTTCCCGCCGTTGACGGTCTTAGGGTCACTGATGCCGTATCGCATGGTGGTCATATAACGCAGATAGGACTTCGTCAAGGTCAGCTCCAGATCCAGCAACTGTTGATAGAGTGTGCTGTCCCTGTTCTCTACCAGATGGTTCTTCAGCGAGTCGATGCTCCTCTGGATATGGTCATATTCCAGCTGTTTGGGATTGATGCCGTGCTGGGTGAGCTCGGCCAGGTAGGTCAGGAGGGTCCCGCTCATGGCTTCGTCCAGACCTTTGCCGGTCCAGAAGGGCTCATAGTCGCGTTGCCCGTAGAAATACTGCAGCCCGTACTGGATGTTGGAGTCAGGATCCGAGTGCTGCGGGATCGCCTGACGGTAGTAGGCCTGTTGCTCATGCGCATCATAGACATGGTAATATTTGAACCATGACGGCTTGGGATGATGCAGGCTGTTGTTCTGGCAGGATGACAGGTTGAAGATGCATACCAAGCCGATGGTCAACAAGAGCAGACGATGCCCAGACCGTTTCCTATAGAATATTGTTGTCTTCATGATGGTGATGTTTGCTCTATATCATATAGTCGTGCATGTCCAGATGCAGGATATGCTCCAACTCGGCCTGATGGGCGCTGTCGGTACGGATGAAGGCGGTGGCGGCCACGCCGACGGTGGGGTCGGCCAAAGGACGCAGCTCCAGCACATCCATCATGTCCTCACGGAACTTGCGCTCGTTGAAACGCTCCTCCGGCTTGGCGTCGGCGGGACGCTCCAAGACGAGGAAACTGTAGGTGTCCTGCTCTTTGCCTTGCCACATCTCCTCCTTGCTCAGATGGATGTTTTCCAGATAGGCGATGATAGGATGCAGGCCGCTGATGTGGGTCTGCAGCTCGTTCAGGCAGAAGCCGGCAAAACGCAACGGATTGATCTCGATGGGGATAGCCTTCCGTCCATCGTAGCGGAACTCGATGTGCATGGGGAAGTCATGCAGTTGCAAGACCTTGTTGAGTTGTACGAGGAAGTTCATGAAGGGCTCCTCGTATTGGTCGTACAAGGCTCTGCTGGAACAGTACAGACGGTCGGAGGTGTCTGACTCGTTGGCAAAGCGATGGTGGAAGATGTTGAGGATGGTGGGCACGCCCTGGTCGTCAAAGTAGGTGTCCACGGCGTACTCCTCGCCATGAATGTAGGCTTCAATCAGGAATTTCTGTGTGCCGATGACGAACTCGGGGAATTGGGCGCTCACCTTGTGGAAGTTCTCTTGGATGTCGCGGATGGCAGCCTGCCATTCCTGGACATCATGCACCACATGCACACCGGCGCTCAGAAAGCCAACGGAGGGTTTCAGCACCAACGGATAAGGGAGCTTGTCAGCCTGGATGCCGTCCAGCTTGGCAATCTCCTCTTCGCAGAAGAAGAAGTCGGGGTACATGTCGCGACAGATACGTCGGAAGGTGGCCTTGTCTTTCAACAGGGCGATCTTGTCGAGCAACTCCTGGTCGGGCAGATGCTCCACCAGCCAGCCCAAGGCGTTCTCCGACATCGTGTAGAGACGTCCGCGTTGCTGATAGGCGGCCACAAACTCTTCGTCGTTGTAGAGGTGAAGCGGATATCCGTTCGCTACAATCTGTTCTGACATGGCGTTGCGCAGGACCGGGAGATGCTGCTCAATGGCAGTCTTGATCAATGTTTCAGATACGTATGGTTTTTCTAATATCAGCATGAATAGGTGGTTTTTGTATGAATGGTATTATATAAGTTCTTTTCGATGATTTAATTGAAAACGGTATCCCACTTTTGTTGTCAGCGCGTAGTTTCGACTGATGCTGTCAAAGGAAACACCAAAATAGAGGATGTCGCCATGGTGGAATCTGTGGGCAGCGCCGATGGTGATACTCATCAAGAGTTTTATCGGAGCATATCTGTTTTCGGATGCCAACTCCCGAAACTCGTCTGGACCGATAAACTGTGTCATGCCGATTTTGAAGTTCAGGAAAGGAGTCCAGTTTTTCTTATAGGGTAAGATCTGGAATGTGAAGAATTCCCGTGTCATGAATAGATGGTAACGGATGTAGTGTATGTGGCGTCCAACCTCTTGGGCGATATAGTATCCGTTAAACCCCGCGCCAATGCCAACAGAAAAGATGGAATTGGTGGAAAAGGTCAAAGTGGCGCATCCGCCATAACCATTGCCTGATTGAAAGATCTGATGATTTCGCAGTACTTTGTTCCATTCGGCCTCAAAACCTAGATGAACATATGCCTTCTTTTGGAGCAAGGAATCGGTACTCCCAGCCTTGACGGGAAAAACAAATCCGACAAGCAGGAAAAGGATGAGGGGTGCCGTTATATGCTGAAACCGTTTCATTATTTACTCTTTTCCTGATAACTTAAAATAGCGCCTGTGTTCACGATGACCGCCATGGCAACGAGTACGAGGGTCTCCTTCTGCACACTGATGAAGGCGCTGCCTTTCAGCACTACCTTCTTGATGACCTCCATATAGAACGACATGGGATTCAGATAGTTGATGTAGTGTGCCCATTTCGGCATGCCTTCTGTCGGGGTGAACAGTCCGCTCAACAGCACGAAGATGATGAAGAGGAACAGCACGATGAACATAGCCTGCAGCTGGTTCTCCGAGACGCTGGAGATGAAGAATCCCAATCCGAGCATGACGAACAGATAGATGGCGGTGATGCCTAACAACATGGGGATGCTGCCTTGGACGGTGATGCCGAAGACGAGCTTCATGATGAACAGTCCCAAGATGAACTCCGCCATGCCGAGGATCCAGAAGGGGATCATCTTGCCCAGCAGGAACTGCCACCTCCGGATCGGGGTCACATTGACCTGCTCGATGGTGCCGATCTCCTTCTCGCGCACCAGGTTCAAGGCCGTCACATAACAGCCGATCAAGGTGACCAGGATGACCAGGATGCCCGGCACGATGAGGTTTTTGTAGTTCATCTGCTCATTGTACCAATAGATATGGGAGAGGTTCAGGTTGGCGGGTATCTCATTGCCGGAATAGTGCATGTTCTGTGCCATGTATTCCTGCATGTAGCCCCCGATGATCTCTTGGGTGTAGCCAACGCCGATGCCCGCCTTGGTGGTGTTGATGGCATTGGCCGTGATGGCAATGCGGGTGGAGGCGCCATTCATCAGGGATCGCTCAAAATGAGCGGGGAACTCCACGATGATGTCCACCTTGTCGTGCTTCATCATCTCGTTGGCCTCCTTTTTGTTGCTCAGGATGCCGTGGGTGACAAAGATGTCGGAGGCATCAAAGCTATGGATGATCTCTTGGCTGATGTTGGAACGGTCATGGTCGATGAAGGCAATGTCCAACACCTTGATCTCATAATCGGCGCAGAAGGGGAAAATCATGAACTGCACCATGGGCGCCACGATCAGGATGCTCAGCAACAAGGGGTTGCGGAACACCTGCAGGAACTCTTTCTTTATTAATATCAGAATCGTTCTCATAGCTTAACTTCTTTTATCCAACATTTTGAGACTGAAACTGATGAAGACCACCGCCATGCCGAAAAGGATGGTCAGGTAGGGCCAAACGTCGAAGAAGCCGGAGCCCTTGATCATCACGTCTTTGATGGCCAGGATGAACCATTTGGCGGGGAAGACGTTGGCGAGCACCTGGAAGATCATGGGCATGCTGTTGAGCGGAAACAGGAAGCCCGACAGCAGCACGGTGGGAAGGAACAGTCCCATCATCGTGATCATCATGGCGTCGAGCTGGGTGGTGCTGATGGTCGAAATCAGCATGCCGAAGGAGGCTGCCGTGAGCATGAAGATGATACAGAGCAGGAGCAGGAAGAGGATGCTTCCGTTGAGGGGCATCTTGAAGACAAACACGCTGATGACGATGATGACAATTGTGCTCAGGAAGGAGATGATCATGTAGGGGATGACCTTGCCGATGACAATGTAGATTTTGTTGACCGGGGTGATGAAGAGCATCCGCATGGTGCCCGTCTCCTTTTCACGCGCCAGCGTGATGGAACTCATCAGGGCCGTCACCAGAATCATGATCAGCGTGATGATGCCCGGCACGAACATGTAGACACTCTCCATGTTGCTGTTGTACTCCATCTTGGTGGTGATGCTGAAAGCCTTGGCGTTGGTGATGTGCTCGTTGTATTCGTCTTGGAAGTCCTGTGCGACAGACCTGACATAGTTGTTCAAAATGGAGGCGATATTTAGGTCCGAGACATCGTCAATTACCTGTATGGTGGCGGAATGCTCCTTCTCCAGCTGGCTTTCAAAATTCTGTGGTATGATGATGGCTAACTTGATGTTGTTTTCCTTGAATTGGAAGTCAATCTCCGTTTCGGTGTTCGGGTAGGAGACTATCTGGAAGTAGTTGGAGGAGGATAGCTTCTGGATGAAATCTTGCGACTGGCTGTCTTTGGCATAGTCCAATACAGCTATCCGGGCGTTGTGGATGTCGGTGCTGATGGTGAAGCCGAAAAGCAGTACCAAAGCCACAGGCATGGCCAGAACCAGCAACAGTGTGATCCGGTCGCGGAAGATGTGGATAAACTCCTTCTTTAATATCATGCGCAGCTCTTTCATCTTGTCGCTCCATTAGTGTTTGACATATTCCACAAAGACATC
>JAFYEU010000094.1 GCA_017544105.1 Bacteroidales bacterium | reverse complement strand
GGTGGATTGTATTCTGAAGCAGTTGACCTTGGATGAGAAACTGGCCATGATGGAGCATCAGAACCCGGCCATCGCACGCCTCGGCATCCCGGCCTACAGCTGGTGGAACGAGGCGTTGCACGGAGTGGCCCGCAACGGCTATGCCACCGTCTATCCCCAACCCATCGGTCTTGCCGCCACCTTCGATGTGCCAGCGGTGAAGCAGATGTTCTCCTGGATTGCCGAGGAGGGACGCAGGAAGTTCGAGGAGGCCCAGCGCAACAAGGAATATGGCGACTACAAAGGCATCTCCTTCTTCACCCCCAACATCAACATCTTCCGTGATCCCCGCTGGGGACGCGGCATGGAGACCTACGGCGAGGACCCCTACCTGACCGCCCAGATGGGCAAGGCTTGTGTGCAGGGCCTGCAAGGTGATGACCCCAACTATTTCTTGTCGTTGGCCTGCGCCAAGCACTTCGTTGTCCACAGCGGTCCCGAGTCCATCCGCCACTCCTTTGATGTGTCGGTGACGCCCCGCGACCTCTGGACCACCTACTTGCCCGCCTTCGAGACGCTCGTCAAGGAGGCCAATGTGCAACAGGTGATGTGTGGCTACAACCGTCTGGATGGGGAGCCCTGCTGCACCAACCAGCACCTCCTCGTGCAGATCCTCAAGGAACAGTGGGGTTATGAGGGCCTGTTCGTCACCGACTGCTGGGCCTTGAACGATGCCTGGGAGCGCGACACGGTCATCCCGCGCCACGAGACCTACCCCACGGCCGCTGACGCCGCCACGGCCGCCTTCGGTTCCGTCATAGACCTCGAATGCGGCAGCGGCCTGCCCGCCCTGAAAGAGGCTGTGAAACTCGGCTACATAGACGAGGGCATCATCGACGACCACGTGCGCAAGATCCTCACCGCCCGCATGCGCTTGGGACTCTTCTCCGAGGAGGAGATGTACCGCTGGAAAGGCGGCAAGGAGGTGGAGGTGGAACCCCTCGACTATTTTAGCTTGTCTTATCGCATGGCCCGCGAGAGTATGGTGCTGTTACAGAACAAAAACAACATCCTGCCGCTCGACCCGAAAAAATACAAGCGCATCGCCGTCATAGGGCCCAATGCTGACAATGACACCATGATGTGGGGCAACTACAACGGCACCCCCTACCATACCGTCACCATCTTGGAAGGCATTAAGGACTATGCCAAGAAGCATAACGGTCCGTCCGTCTATTACGACATGGCCTGCCACCATGTGGATGGCCTCTATAAGCTGCCCGCCAACTTTGACAAAGAGATTGCCAAGTGCGACCTCATCATCTTCGTGGGTGGCCTCTCGCCCATGCTGGAAGGAGAACAGCTGGATGTGGAGGTGGACGGCTTTCATGGCGGCGACCGCACCTCGATAGAGCTACCCCGTATCCAGAACGGCATGCTGCGCAAGCTCAAGAAGACTGGCAAGCCCGTCATCTTGGTCTTGAACACCGGCAGTGCCGTCGCCTTGGACTGGGAAGACGAGAACCTGGACGGCATCCTGTGCGCCTGGTACCCCGGCGAGGCCGGCGGGCTGGCAGTCGCGGATGTGCTGTTCGGCCAGTATAATCCCGCCGGCCGGCTCCCCGTGACCTTCTACAGCGCCCACAACAACCTGCCCCCCTTCGACAACTACGACATGCATGGCCGTACCTACCGCTTCATGACGGAAAAGCCCCTCTATCCCTTCGGCTATGGCCTCAGCTACAGCACCTTCTCCTACTCCAAATGCCAGTTTGATGTGGATGGGAGGAAGTTTACTTGCACGGTCACCAACGAGAGCAACCGCCCCGGTGAGGAGGTGGTGCAGGTCTATCTGAAAAACCCGCAAGACCCAGAGGGACCCGTCAAGACCTTGGTAGGCTTTGAGCGCGTGAAGCTGGGTTCCAACATGTCCGAGACGGTATCCTTCACCATCGACGAGCGCTTCTTCCAGTCTTTCAACGACAAAGACCAGACCTTCGAGTTCCGCCCCGGCACCTTCTACCTCATGGTCGGCGACCAGGTGCTGGAGGTGCACATCTGATTTTTGATCTTTCAACTTTTTTTCTATTTTTGCCACCTCAACATTAAAACCTTAATACAATGAAAAAAATCTTAACCCTGATGGTTGTATGCAGCTTGATTTTCGCATCCTGCAACACCAAGAAAACCCAAGAGGCTGAACAGCCCGAATGCGCTAAACAAGAGCAATGTGATGCTCAAAAAGGACCCAAGTGCGAAATGTCTGAAGAGCAAAAGAAAGCTATGGAAGACTGGAAAAACTGGGAAAACCTGGACGAGACCCGCAAGGCTGAGCTGTTGAACGAACGCAAAGCCCAATACGACAAGATGAAAGCCGAGAAAGAAGCCATGGAGGCCAAAAAGGCTGAGATGGAAGCTAAGAAAGCTGAGTTTGAGAAGGCCATGAACAACTGGGACAACCTGACCTTGGACGAGAAGAAGGCCGCTTTTGACCTGATGCCCTGCTGCGGCAAATGCTGCAAAGGCGAAGGTGAGAAGGGTTGCCCCAAAGGTGATGGCGACAAGCCCTGCTGCAAAGACAAAAAAGGGCAGCACGGCGACAAATGTCCGAAAGCCGAACCCAAACACTAACCAACATCCGGCATGAAGAACATTGCAGTTTTTGCATCGGGCTTCGGCTCCAACTTCCAGGCTATCATTGATGCAGTGGAAACCGGCAAGCTCCAGGCTAACATCGCCCTGCTGGTCTCTGACAAACCGAACTGCAAGGCTGTAGAACGCGCCAGTACCTACGGTATTGACGCGTTCGTCTTTTCCTCCAAGGATTTTGAAAACAAGGAAGCGTACGAGACAGCCATCCTGCAGGAGTTACAGAAAAGAGCGGTTGACTACATCATACTGGCCGGCTACATGCGGTTTATCGGCAAAGTGCTGTTGTCGCATTTCCCCAACCGCATCATCAACCTGCACCCTGCCCTACTACCTTCTTTTCCCGGCGCCCACGGAATCGAGGATGCCTACCGCTATGGCGTAAAAGTGTTCGGCATCACCATCCATTTTGTGGATGAAGGCGTGGATACAGGTCCCATCATCGACCAGTTCTCATTTCATGTTGACGGCCATGAGTCCCTTGACGAGATCGAGACGCACATCCATCAGCTGGAACACGCTCACTATCCGGAAGTGATCCATCGTGTCCTGAACACCTGATTGCAGCGTCATCTTGGCATAAAACACACACCGATAAGAGATTTTTAACTGCAAAATATAGATTCTTTTATCGGTTTTCTTATTTTGTTTATATCAAAAGAATTAAGTATCTTTGCCACGTTTTTCAAAAACAGTCACAAAATTCATAAAACATACTTAATCAATTAATTATGAAACAAGTGCATAATTTTAATGCAGGACCTTGCGTCCTTCCGAAAGAAGCCGTTGAATCCACAATCAACGCTATCCGTAATTTTGACAACACCGGCATCGGTTTGATGGAGATTTCTCACCGTACTCCAGGTTGGGAGCGCTTAATGGCTGAGACTCGTCAACTGTGGCGTGACCTCCTCAACATCCCCGAGAATTACGAGGTACTCTTCCTCGGTGGTGGTGCCAGCACCCAGTTCTTCATGGTGCCCGCCAACTTGATGAAGACCAAAGCCGCTTATCTGCAGACTGGTGTTTGGGCTAAGAAAGCCGCCAAAGAGGCCAAGAACTTCGGTAAAACCGAGATCGTCGCTTCTTCCGAAGACAAAACCTACAACTACATTCCGAAAGGTTGGACTGTCCCCGCTGACGCCGACTATTTCCACATCACAACCAACAACACCATTTATGGTACGGAGATCCGCAAGGACTTCACCGCTGAGGAGTGCAACAATGTGATGCTTGTTGCAGATATGAGTTCCGACATCATGAGCCGTCCGGTGGACGTGACCAAATACGGCCTCATCTATGGTGGTGCCCAGAAGAACGTAGGCCCTGCCGGTGTCACCTTCGTCATCGTACGCAAGGACATCCTCGGCCAGATTGGCGACCGCGCTTACATGAACCCGCTGCCCACGATGGTAGATTATCGTACTCACGCTGCTGAGGAAGCCAAGAACATCTCCATGTTCAACACACCTCCCGTGCTGCCTATCTTCGTGATGCACGAGACCCTCACTTGGCTGAAGAACACCATCGGCGGTGTTGCCGAGATGAACAAGATCAACATGAAGAAATCCAACCTGTTGTACGAAGAAATCGACCGCAACAGCATGTTCGTGGGTACTGTGGCTGACAAGGCCGACCGTTCCATCATGAACCACTGCTGGGTGATGGCTCCCGGTTACGAAGACAAACAAGATGCTTTCATGGCATACGCCAAAGAGTGTGGCATGATCGGTATCAAGGGTCACCGTTCCGTGGGCGGTTTCCGCGCTTCCCTCTACAACGCCTGCACCGTGGAAGACGTCGAAGCCCTCGTCGCTTGCATGCAAGAGTTTGAAAAGAATAATAAATAAAACTAATTGATGTAAAACTAAGAAGTTAAGAAACTAAGAAATTAAGAAATTATGGCAAAAAGGAATGTTTTGAAAGAAAAAAGCTATCTTTTTGCCATAAGGATTGTGAATCTCACAAGATTTCTTCAGGGTGAAAAAAGCGAGTATAATATCTCCAAGCAGCTTATTCGTTGTGGTACATCTATAGGGGCAAATATTGAAGAAGCCTCTGGAGCACAATCGGACAAAGATTTCATAGCCAAAATGCATATTTCCCTAAAAGAAGCAAGAGAAACGCATTATTGGTTAAGATTGCTGAGAGACACAGATTATTTAACTCCAGAACAAGCAGAGAGTATGTTGAAAGACACGGACGAGATAATCACTCTTCTTACCCGGAGTCTTAAAACCATAAAATCCAGAAAAAGCAAAAATGAAGATTCTTAATTTCTTAACTTCTTAGTTTCTTAATTTTCCATCACGAAAAATAAAAAGACACTTATTATGAAAGTATTAGTAGCTACCCAAAAACCTTTTGCAAAAGCCGCTGTGGATGGCATTCGTGCTATCGTGGAAAAAGCCGGCTATGAATTAGTATTATTGGAAAAATATGAGACTCCTGAGGAGCTCTACGCCGCAGTTGCTGACGTGGACGCCATGATTGTCCGTTCCGACAAGGTGACGGCTCAGGTGATTGACGCTGCCAAGAACCTCAAGGTGGTCGTGCGCGCTGGTGCCGGTTTTGACAACCTCGACCTGGCTGCCTGCACTGCCAACAACATCGTGGCCATGAACACCCCCGGCCAGAACTCCAACGCCGTGGCAGAACTTGCCCTCGGCATGATGATCTATATGGCTCGTAACACCTTCAAACCCGGCACCGGTTCTGAGTTGAAGGGTAAGAAAGTCGGTATCCAGGCTTACGGCAACGTGGGTCGCCTCGTGGCTGAAAAAGCCCGCGCCCTCGGCATGGAAGTCTGGGCCTTCGACCCGTTCGTCCCGAAAGAGAAAATGGAAGCCGAAGGTGTGGTCGTTCCCGCCACCTTGGAAGAGATGTACAAGAACTGCAACTACATCTCCCTGCACATCCCCGCCAACGACCAGACCAAGAAGTCTATCAACAAGGCTTTGGTCGGCCTCATGCCCAAAGGCGGCTGTGTGATCAACACCGCCCGCAAGGAGGTCATCAATGAGGAAGAACTCCTCGCCCTCATGGCTGAGCGTGAAGATCTCAAATACTGCACCGACATCGCTCCCGATGCACTGGAAGAGTTCAACAAGTTTGAGAAACGCTTCTTCGCCACCCCGAAAAAACAGGGTGCCGAGACCGCCGAAGCCAACATCAACGCCGGTTTGGCAGCTGCCAACCAAATCGTGAATTTCTTCGTCAATGGTGACAAGAAATTCCAGGTGAACAAATAATCGTTCACGTTTATCTTTTCAAAAAAAGTAGAGACGCTATAATATAACGTCTCTACTTTTTTTATGGGAATGCAGGAGGCAGATCCCGTATGACCATCTGCCTCTATTGTTCGTATTCGTACATCTTGGTAGCAATTTCCACCTCTTCATCCCCAAGAAGAGAGGATCCGTAGGTGGTTTTAGTCACCACCTTGACCGGATAATTGCCTTCATACTCGTAACTGATCTCCTGCTGGCTGTTTATCATCGAGGCAATACGCGTGGTGGATGTCAGCAGATTGTTCTGGTTGTAGAAAGCAGTTTCCATGGGGTTGGAGCCACTCGACATCAGGGAGAAGAACCCTTTGAAAGGATTGTGCTTGTTGTCGAAGGTACACTCGGTCGTGGCGATGGCTTTCATCCCGAATAAACCATCCATGTCAATATCCAGGGTCTTCACGTTGTGACCGTCCCAATGCAAGGTCATCGTGATATTTACGGAGCCTTTGCTATCTTGGGCATACTGCTTGACTACTGGTTGCAAAGTCTGGCTGACCTCCGGCAACAAGAACTGCAGAGGATTCGACGACCATCCCTTGTTTTTGAAAATATCAAAGATGTCATCATCTATTTCCATCTTGATCACACTGATTTTTTTCCCTTGATACTCAAAGTTATAGCGTCCCACTTGGTCTCCGTCTTGATAGACTATGACCGTGCGCAACTCTTTACCGTCATAGAAGAACTCGCTGTGTGAGGAACCGTTATCAATACGAGTCAGGCGGCTTTGGTCATCATAGGTAAAGTGATCTGTGAGCGTTAAAAGAGCATAATAATTGTCAATGGAGGTCAACATGTCTCCATCCCAATGCCAATCCTGGCTTAATGTGGCTTCCCCGTTTTCATTGACCTCATAGATTTTATGAATCTTTTTAGAGGGATTATAGACCCCGTCTTCAGTTTTGTTACAAGAGGCAAAGCAGGCCAGCAAGGCAAAACAGCTTAAATAAATCAAACTTTTCTTCAACATAATCATTAGTTGTTAGGGTTCTGACTGTCAAAAGTTCCCATGCAGCCAGAACCATTTGCTAGCATGGGAACATATTCTACCATATTATTGTTTAATCACCTTCTTGACCCCAACAATCTGTTGTTTATCCATCACTTTAACAAAATAAACACCTGGAGCATAGGAAGACAGGTCAATCTGAGTCACATCTCCCTCCGCATTCCAAACGCCGATTCTCTTGCCGTAAGCATCAAAGAGCAGCACTTGTGAGAAGGATGTTCCTCTGATGGAAAGCAAGCCGTTGGTCGGATTCGGATACACTTGCAGATTTCTGTCCACAACAGGATCCTCGATGCCGACGGTGATGGTCAGATGCATCAGCACCGTGCTGTCACAGCCATGAACGGTCTGGAGCACCTGGATGTAGTCACCGGACACACAGTAAAGCTGTCCATTCCATTCGTAGCAGGAATCGGGACAGGAGACCAGCACTTCATTCGTCACCGAAGGATAAATGGTCAGGTGCAGCGTCACCACGGAGTCGCAGCCGTAAACCGTCGGGTAGGTTCGTACATAATCGCCCGAGACAGTGAAGGTGGAATCGTCCCAGACGTATGAGTCACAGGTTTCTGCGGTAAACTCGGTGGCGGCACTCTGATGAATGGTCAGGTGCAGCGTCACTACGGAGTCGCAGCCGTGAACCGTCGGGTAGGTTCGTACATAGTCGCCCGAGACGGTGAAGGTGGAATCGTCCCAGACGTATGAGTCACAGGTTTCTGCGGTGAACTCGGTGGCAGCACTCTGATGAATGGTCAGGTGCAGCGTCACTACAGAGTCACAGCCGTGAACCGTGGCAAATGTCTTGGTGTAATCACCCGATTGTGTATAGGTGGTGCCTGCCCAAGTATAGGAGTCACAGTCGGTGTGGGCAAACTCTGTGGAGTCTCCATGGTAGATAGTCAAGTGCAGCGTCACAATGGAATCGCAGCCTATGATATTCTGAAGGTTCTGCACATAGTCACCGGTTTGTGTATAGGTGATGCCGTTCCACTCGAAGCTTTCGCAAGCCGTTTGCGTGAAGCTGGTTTGGGTAGCAGGACCGCACAGGGTAGTGAAGACCACACTTTCACCATACACCGTTCCGAAGCTATTGGTGGCGTATGCGCGGAGGTAGTAGGTGGTATGCTCCGAGAGACCTATGAGCATTCCCATGAAGGATTGCGAAGGCGTGGGCGAAGAGATATGACTGTCGGCCAAGGTGGGCTCGGGAGCCGTACTCCAGCAGAAACCACGGTCGGTGACGTCCGTATTGCCATCAAAAACCAGATGGCCGACACCGGCGGCAGAGAGCTGTGTGACAGCCATCACGGAGTCGGTGGCCACCAGCGGCAACTGCGGGGTGGTATCCAATTGAATGGCAATGTCATCCACAATCAACTTGTACTGGTCACAGCTGTTGTGGTGACGGAAGGCAATATATACAGTCTGTCCGACATAGTCTCGCAAGGAGATCAATTTCTGCTGATAATCATACGTTGATACGGATGTGAACACCTCGTGTGTGAAGTCCTGAATACTGTTACCCGTTGTGGAGACATAGACAGAATAATGCTCATCCTCATAGGTATTGCTAAAGGAACGCACCCAGAAACTGAGCATGGCTGGTGTCTCCGGAAGATGTATAGGCTGAGAGATGAGCCAATTGTCAGGGCATAAAGTTGTATTGGCATAGGACTCCGACAGGAAGTATCCCTCACCGGAATGCGCATAGTTAGCATTGTTGTCATGCATCCATATATACCCGTCGCCATCGGCATCCAATATCGTCCAACAATAATTATTATAGCCTTCGAAATTCTCTTCAAACGGGACAGAGGCCTCTACATCACAATCTCTGGCAGATCCTGTCAAGGCAATGGTATGCTGCTGATTGAGGAAGGAAAGGGTCAGCAACCCGTTGTGTTGCCCAACAGCAGTCGGTGCATAGCGGACATAAAGGGTGTCGTACTCAATGAGGGAAGTGTGATATGGAAGCGTCAGCGAGGTACCATAATTCACGTTATCCCACGACACCTCATATTGGGCAGGTACTGTGACCGTGATTGGCGCATAGATACCAATAGAGGTAAGGAGCACTTGTTGAGGATCGCTATAACTGTTTATTGCTGTCAGACCAAAATCCAATGTATCCACATCCGACAAAATCGTAGGAGAGATGTTTTTCAGATTAAAGTTCTTGATGAAAAAAGTGTACATGTTCTGGTTGGAAATACAGTGGATTCCAATCCTATACGATCCTATTAAGGATGTCAAGTCCATAATCAGTCTTTGTTCTTCCTCATTGTTTACTTCCAGTGGTAAAGTAAGCCGGATGGTATCAGCCCCCAAAGCGAAGACTTCAAAGCGTTCGCTGTAATTTGCCATTCTGACATAATAGTCGAAATATCCATATTGATTTCCATTAAAACTGAAGACAGGTGAAATAATCCAGTCATCAGCAGCCTGGCTAGTATTATAGCTGTAATAGGCGTAGCCCTCATTGTCATTAACATTAAAGGTGTAGTTGTCTTGATTGGCATCTTCTATCGTCCAGCAATAACTATTGAGTTCATCGAAGAGATAGGTATAGGGGATGGTATTCTGACAGTCCACCCCAATACCCTGTAGCGGGATGGTCACCGTGCTTATACCAATGGGGTTGATGGTGATAGTTCCCGTTTGCACACCCTCAATGGTAGGATTAAAGCGAACATACATGGTGCCACCGGTGGCGGGCACAAGAATAATATTGGAGAAGTTGACTCCATCCATGGAGATAGAATAGGGTGACGTGGTGCTGGCAATCATTCCTGAATTAAAACCGTAACCTTCTATAACAACACTTTTTGTGGCCGACTCACCCGTCCCCACATTCCCAAAGGAAAGGGATTCAGGATTCATCATCAGAACCGGTTGTTCCATAGAGTCGGTGATCAAGATGTCGTCAATTTTCAAATGATACTGATTATAGCTGTTATAGTGCCGGAAACCAACATAGACCGTATCTCCTGCATAGTCGCTCAGATAAGTGATGTAGCGATCCCAGTTGGTAGTGGATGTACCGGTGAACACAGGTGTGGTGGACATAAAAGAGGAGTAGGTGGGCGTAGTGGACACATAAACCGCGAAATGTTCAACCCCATAGCTTCCTTGGACAAAGAAAGAGAGTATTGTATGGTCTGTTGGGACAAAGGCTGGGGTAATCAACCAGTCGTTAGGATTCAGTGCTCCTGCGAGCCAAGAGCTGGAGACGTATGCATCACTGCTCTCGTGACCGGAAAGCGCTGCATAATCCACAGAGAGCGGCATCCAATTGTGACCATCGTTATCCACATCTATGGTCTGCCAACATGGAGACAGGGCGTCTTCAAAATCTTCCACTATGGGCAATGCTGTCGGAAGATTGCAATCGTAAGCATCACCAATGAGTGTTATTTGGTTTTCGACTGTCCCATCAGCAACGGTCAGGGATGCAGCATACGTTCCTGCTATCGTTGGGTTGAAGCGTACATAGAAAGTGTCGGCGGCAAAGACATCGCTCTTGGCCGGCAAGGTGATGGAAGGCGCAAATGTGATTCCATCTGCGGACACTTCAAAATGGAGGGGTGACACAATCGTGACTGGTGTAAATATACTCTCCAAATTTGCGATAACCTGTTGAGGTGCCGTGGGCGCGTTGATGGTAGTCATGCCAAAATCCAGTGTATCCTGATTGAGAGTAATACCAGGACTCTGTGGCAATATATTGAAATTGCGGAAATACAAATTATAAGCATTAGCATCAGATATACAATGAAAGGCAATCCTATAGGTTCCTTGCAGGGCGGAAAGGTTCCATGCCAATGTTTGGTAAGAGGTGTTGGCAACAACCATAGCGGGAGTGAGCAGTATCGTGTCGGCACCCATCGCATAAACCTCAAAGCGTTCTGTATAATAACTACTGAGTGATCTATATTCTACCGAACCATACTGATTGCCATCGAACTGAAAGTATGGTGATACAAGCCAATCATCAGCCATCTCTGAATAATTGTAGGTATATTGAGCATACGAATTGACCGTGTCCATGGTGAATGTTGTGAAGTCATTATTGGCATTGATGATGGTCCAGCATTCGTTCCATTCAGTACTTGCAAAGCTATAGGTATACGGAATGACATTGTGGCATTCGGGCACACGACCTGTCAAATATACATTGTCTGATAATCCAGAAGAGGTGACGGTTAGCCATCCTGTGAAAATTCCTGTCGTGGTGGGCGACATCCGCACCAGAACAGTGTCGTATCTTACATTGACATTGGTGGCCGGAAGGGTCAGAGAGGTACTATAGTTTACGCCATCCAAGGAGATTGCAAACGGAGCTGGGACCGTAATGCTGATAGGTGCTTGATTGCCCACTGTCATTACCTCAATAGCAGTTGCTGAGGGCGTATCCTCTAAAAGAGTTGACCCAAAATCTATTGTGTCGGGATTGACAACCATCATCGGAGCCAAATTCTGGATATTAAAGTTGGAAATTAACAAATGTTCAGAATGTGTAAGTGTATTTGACACATCCCGTATGCCCACATGATAGGTCCCTTGCAAAGAAGAGAGATCAAAATAAAGTTGCTTATGTTCCGAAGACGAGGGCACTTGCACGGCCTGGCTGACAAGAATGGTATCGGTTGCATTCATGGCATAAACCTGTATTCTCCCTGAACCAAGGTTATAGTATGCACCCCAATAGTCAAAGAAACCATATTGGTTCCCATCTAAGTCAAAGAACGGAGAAATGAGCCAATCGTCAATGGTATTACCGCTAGAAGTATAGATATCTACATAACCATTGTACGAATAGAGATAGAAACTACTATTATCGTTATTGCCATCAACCACTGACCAGCATTCGTTCCGACTATTGTTGAAATTGTGGATGTAGGGGATTGAGGTGAAACATTCGGCTCCTTTCCCGTACAAAGTAACCGTTTGTGCATCCGCAAAATCTGCTGTCACGGTCACTACTTCCGTTCTATAAATGGTATTTGTGGGTGTGAAGCGGATATAGAAGGTCCCTGCGTCACTTGGCATTGTTACCGTGCTGGCAAAGTTGACGCCATCCAATGACACATCACATAAGGTGGTTCCGGAAACCGTGATGTTTCCTACTGAACCAAATCTTTTAACTTGTACGGGCCTTACTTCTCCATAGCCTAATGCAACCGACCCTGTTGCAATATAATGGGGTGAAACCGACAGGAGCGGTTGCTGCTCCAACGTGGCAATGGTCACATCATCCAAAATCCAATCTGACCCATGGAAACTGCGGAACGCAATGCGGACCGTCTGCCCGACATAATCTGCCAATGGGATAATGGTTTGGTGATAATAATTTCCTATTTCAACAGTGTCTGACAACAACAAAGTGAAGTCTGACGGGCTGTTTCCTGACGTGGATATATAGACATTTTTATTCAGACTCAACCATTGATAACTCTGTGAATAAAATGAAAGGAATGCCGTATCAGAGAGATATATTGGCTGTGATATCAACCAATTATCTTGTGGTATGTCCTCCTCATTGTAATTATCGTATTGATTTTGCGAGAACATAGATTTAGAACCGGAGTGGGCATAATAATTACTATTATATTGTATCCAAGAGGTTCCGTGTCCGTCTTCATCCAGAATAGACCAACAATGGGTAAAGGTCTCTTCAAAACTTTCTTTGAACGGGAGCTGGAGTGTATCGTTGCAATTACGTCCTTCACCCGAGAGCAACATAGTGTCTATAACGGATCCCGAAGAAACGACCAATTGGCCCGTAAGGGTGCCTCTGTCTAAAGGTGTAAATCTGACCTGTAAAGTATCCTGAGCTGTGAAATCACTAGGGGCTGGTATCGTGCATTGTGCACTGAAATTGACACCATCCAAAGAAACTTCAAAATGGGTCGGAGCTGTGACTGTAATGGGCATAGTGGTTCCAACAGCCTTGAACACAACCTGTTGGGCATCACTGCTGTTGCCTACATTCGTAAGAGAAAATGAGAGCGACTCACTTGTAAACATCACTTCGGGGAAGGTGTTTATGTGGAAATTGCGAAGATATAGGTAAAGCATATTTTGTGCAGAAACACAATGGATAGCAATCCTATAGTTCCCGTGCAAAGAGGAAATGTTTTCCCAATAGAGTGTCTGATAAGTAGTATTGCTCACTTCCATAACCGAGGTGAGGAGTATTGTATCTGCACCCAGTGCATAAACCTCAAAACGTTCCAAATACGATGAGGAACCGACCCTATAGTCTATCGAACCATATTGGTGACCATCAAAGTTGAAGTACGGGGAAATCAACCAATCATCCGCCGCTTGTGCATAATTGTAGTAATAACGGGCATACGCATTGGCCGTATCCAGGGTAAATGTTCTGTTATCATTGTTGCCATTAATAACAGTCCAGCATTCGTTCCATTCACTACTTGTGAAGCTATAGGTGTAAGGAATAGTATTATGGCATTCGGGCACAGTGCCTGTCAAATAAACGCTGTCCATGAATCCTGTAGTGGAAACTGTCATCCAACCGGCAAAGTTCCCTGCCGTAGGGGCCATCATTCGCACCAAAACAGTGTCATACTGTACACCGGCACTATTGGAAGGAATAGTCACGGTGGTACTGTAGTTCACGCCATCCAAGGAAATCTCAAACGGAGCTTGTACCGAAACATTCACAGGGGCGTTAATATCCACAGACATCACTTCCACCGGACTGTCGACATACAATTCCTCAAGAAACCTAGAGCCAAAATCCAATGTGTCAGGATTGACAGCAAGCAGCGGGGAAAGATTTAAGACATTAAAATTGGTGAGATACAAAAAACCATTCGCATTGGTGTTTTCTGACACATCGCGTATAGCCAAATGATAAGTTCCTTGCAGGGTTGAGAGGTCGAAATAGAGACGCTTGTGCTTCGCGCCGAGCACTTGTACCATCGGACTGATAGGAATGGTGTCAAAAACATTCATGGCATATACTTGGAGTCTGCCAGATCCACGGCTGTTTACTCCCCAATAATCAAAATAGCCGAACTGGTTCCCATCCAAATCAAAGAGAGGGGAAATCAGCCAATCATCGATATCCTGACCAGTATAGTTAGTCAAATAAGCATATCCGTTAACAGCTGATAATTGGAATGTGTAATAATCATTATTGGCATCCATCACCTGCCAACAATCATTGCGACTATTGTTAAAATTATGGGTATAAGGTATGGTATTGTAACATTGTAAACCTCTGGCGTACAACATCATCTTTTCAGTAGCCGCATGCTCTGCTGCAATAGTCACCATTTCTGTTTTGTATCCTGTATTGATAAGCGTGAACCGTACATAAACGGTGCCACCCGTACTTGGAAGAATTACTGCATTGTAAAAATTTATACCATCCAAAGAGCATTCGCTAAGGGAGGATCCTGACACAAACAGATTACCTGTCGGACCAAATGTTTCCACCTGAAAACTCTTCACCTCTCCATATCCAACGGAAAGGTTTCCGCAATGGATATATTTCGGAGTTACTATAACAACAGGGTGGTCTTCCAACGTTGCAATCGAGATATCATCTATCAAACAGTCTTGGATAGAATTATTCCGAAAAGCCAAATAAACCGTCTGTCCTGCATAATCAGCCAAGGATATCATTCTATGAGTATAATTATCATTTGAAACGGAATCCGAGAACAATGGCACAAAGTCTGACACATTTTGGCCGGTAGTGGACACGAGTACTGAATACTTGGAAAACGTCCAGCTGTATGAATCTACGTAATAGGAAAGATAAGCATTGGCCGAAATTTGCACTGGTTGGGATATCAGCCAATTGTCTTGTACATAATATTGCTCATTAAAATCATCGTAATGCGACCTTGAGTAGATACTGGTATAGCCAGGCTGGTAATCAAAAGAATTTTGGAATTGTTCCCAAGTATATCCGTCCCCGTCCTGGTCCAAGATAGTCCAGCAATAGATCATGGTTTCTTCAAAATTTTCCTTAAAAGGGAGCGACATGGTATCATTACAGGCGTGTACCACTCCATGAAGCATCATGTGATTCTGACACGTGCTACTGGCGGCCACCAACTGCACATTTTTAAGACCGCCTGTCATCGGGGTGAACCTGACATAGAAGGTATCTTTGCGAAGTGGGCTGTCATTGGCTGGAAAAGTCAATGAAGAGGAAAAGGTGGCCGTATCCAGAGAAACCTGAAAATCGGCCGGAGCTGTGACCGTTATGGGGTCACTGTTTCCAAAAGAATACATGATTACGCGTTGCGCTGAACTGCTGCTGCCTATGTCGCCCCAGCCAAAATCCAAGCTACTCTTGTCAAATGACAAAAAGGGGGGAGTCACCACATTGACATTGGTTAAATAAAGTGTATATTGATCGGCTAAAGAGACACAATGGAACCCGATTCGGTATAGGCCATGGAGTGCAGACAGATCAACAGACATCGTTTGAGAAGTGGTATTATTTACTTCCATCACTGTGGTGATGGGAATTGTATCTGCTCCGATAGCCACAATCTGAAACTTTTCATAATAGCTAGAAGAGGCGGTTCGATAATCGAAAATTAAATATTCACTCCCCGTGAACTGAAACCCTGGGGATATCAGCCAATCATCCGCATTGTTCGTAGAGTGATATTGGTAATAGGCGTAATTAGCATAGCTGCTAAAGTCAAATGAATGCTCATCGTTGTTGCCATCCACGATGGTCCACAAGGCGTTTTGCATCGGGTTGCTAAAATTACACATATAGGGTATTGAAGCAACATTCTCGTTGGGGTTTTGAGCCCAACCGTGAAGACAGAGGCCTGTCAGCATCATTAAAAGAAAGAATAAAGGTTTTTTCATATCATTAGAATTTTATTATTTTCATAATGCTCTGCAAAAGTAGGAATTTTATTATAACCAACACCCTCCATGCGTTTTTTTTGTATTTTTGCACCCTCAAAACATGGCCCCGTAGTTCAGCTGAATAGAACGTCAGATTCCGGTTCTGAAAGTCGTGGGTTTGAATCCCGCCGGGGTCACTAAACAAGATATACACCGATATGAAGAAGCATATCCTGGTGGTGCTGTTTGCCGGCCTCTGCGCCCTATTGACAGCCCAACCTTCGCCCAATTGTTATCGCCTCTACCTGGCTGACAAGAACAACAACCCTTATTCCATCGACAACCCCTCTGCTTTTTTGTCTGAGCGTGCGTTGGCCAAGCGTGCCCGCTTCAGCATCGCCATCACCGAGCAGGACCTGCCGATCACGCCGCAGTACAAGCAGCAGATCCAGAATGTGGATGCTAGCATCCGGCTGCTGGCGGAGTCGAAATGGATGAACACGGTGACCATCTATTGTCCTGACAGCTCTCGACTGCCGCAGATTCTCGCCTTTCCTTTTGTGGACAGCCTCATAGCTGTCGCTTCGTACGATACCGCCATGATGGCGTCAGCCTTAGGTCCGGAAGTTGAGATCCCCTATCAGGAACCCGTTGTCATCAATCATGATACCATCATCCCCTACGACTATGGCGCAGGATACCAGCAGATTGCCATACACAATGGCCACTTGCTGCACAACGAAGGATTCCGCGGCGAGGGTATGCTCATCGCAGTTTTTGATGCCGGATGGAACGGGGTGGACGAGATTACGGTCTTCCAGCCGCTTTTTGACGACGGCCGGTTGCTAGGCACCCGCGACCTGATACCTTTCCGCAACAACGTGTTTGCAGGTCACAGCCACGGCACGCTCGTCACCTCCTCCATGTGTATGCTTCAGGAGGGCCATCTGGTTGGTACCGCCCCTGAAGCCTCTTTCTTCTTCATCCGTTCCGAAGAGCCCGCCTCCGAGCAACTGATAGAGGAGGATTTCTGGGCCTACGCCGCCGAGATCGCCGACAGCATCGGCGCCGATGTCATCAACTCTTCCTTGGGCTATTGCGGTTTTCCCGATTTTCCCCAAGCAGAAATGACCTATGCGCAGGTGGACGGTGTGTCCAGTATTGCCTCCCAAGCTGCCACCATTTTGGGACAGAAGGGTGTGGTGGTCTGTGTCAGCGCCGGCAACGAGGGTACGGGCGAGTGGTATCATATCGGACATCCCGCCGATGCCTTTGACATCCTGTCGGTGGCCGCCGTCGGCATTGACAGTGTCGTCGCCGGCTTCTCCTCCCGAGGCCCCTCCTATGACGGCCGCATCAAGCCCGACATTGCCTCCGTGGGCGTCAACACCGCCTGTGTGTATCCCTATTGGGATCCAGAAATAGGTTACGTTTATTACTATGGTGAGGCTAACGGCACCAGCTTGGCAGGGCCTGTGGCCGCCGGCTTGTGCGCCTGCCTCTGGCAGTCGCTGCCCAACGCCACCTCCCAACAGATCATGCAGTTCGTGCGCGAGAACGGTTCCTGCGCCTCCAACCCCAACAACGAGATTGGTTACGGCATTCCCGACTTCTACGCGGCATATGCCAGCCACACCGCCGTGCCCGCCTACAGACCTGTCGCCATGGAGGTCTGGCCCAACCCCTGCACCGACCAAATTTTCATCAGCAATGCACGCTTGGACATTGCCTCCGTGCAACTCTACTCCACCAATGGCCATAAGGTACTCCAATTGGCGCACCCCGACTCCTGGCAGGTCCGCATCCCCATGCAGAACCTCCCCGCCGGATTATATCTCGGCACGGTAACACTCATCAATGGTGATACTCAATACTTTAAAGTGGTGAAGCAATAGGCTCTTCTCCCCTCTGTTTGATCTTCTTCAGCCAACAGGTAACAGCTAGAACTGGTAAACGTAGCAGAACTCCAACACCGTGTTGAACTGCTTTAAAATCCGCTGGTTGATAGCCCAATCGGGAATGCGCACCGGAATGATGGAATTGGTGAACCGGAAGCTGAAGCCGTGATGTTCATTGAACATGTAGAAAAGTCCGGCACAGGCGGAAAACTCCAGCCGGCGGAAAGGAAGCCTAAACAAAATCGGACCGCTGGCATTGCGCTCCTTGGCATACAGATTAACGCCGAACATCGGTCCGACCTCAAACCAGAAGTCGTGGATACCTCGGATGGTTACATGGGCAAACCGCCACTGTAACAGGACCGGAATCTCCAGATATCCCAGATTCAACGCATACATGTCATAGCTGACCTCATTCTTCAGGGTGTGCGAATGGCTGCCCTTCATGGTGAAATCCAACTCCATCTGAAGTTTCAGGTTGTCATTGTCATTCAACGCCACATTGGAGAAAAGTCCGGCAATAGCTCCCGCCTTGTGAAAACCGGCCAGATCATCTCCGGAAATCTGAGAAGTGGTGAGACCCGCCCGGACACCGCCCATGAATTGTCCCTTGGTGGATTGGGCCTGCAACAGACTGACACTCATCGTCAGCACAAAAAGCAATAGTATGGTTTTCTTCATCATATTCTAATTTAAGTGTGGACTTTCAGGAATTTTGAGCCAATGTTCATACTCTTTACCCAGATTGGCGATGGCTTTGCGCCAAATTTGGCTGGTCTCTGTTTGGAAGAGCAGCTCGGGGGTCGGGTTCGCCACCACCCAATAGTTGCGGGCGATCTCGTCTTCCAATTGTCCGGGAGCCCAACCGGAATACCCCAGCAAAAAGCGAAAACGTATGGTAGGGTCGGCCCGTTGTTCTATCAATTTGAGCATCCGTTCGTCGTAACCGAAGAAAATGCCCGGCTTCAGGGCCGAGGCTGCGTGGCAACGCTCGTAGTTGTGCACCAGGAAGAGCATCTCAGGACTCACCGGCCCGCCGATATGCAACGGCACCTGGAGCGACATGCCATCCACCAGACGGTCCAGCATGAAAGGAGTGGGCTTGTTGATAATGACACCCGCCACGGCCTCCTCATCATAGTCGGTTAGCAAAACTACGGAGCGACTGAACAACAAGTCCGTGTTGAGGGGCACAGAAATCAGTATTCGCCCAGGAGAGAGGGTGAATTCTGTCTGTTTTACCTGTAAAAAATCGCGAGGGGCGCTCATAGTGTCATCATTAAAGGATGGCAAAAATACGATTTTTTTGTACTTTTGCCGCGTATAAAAATATTTCTATGAGTTTTGAAGAGCTGAGAAAAGAGTACCCGGTTTTTTCTTACAATGGATACTCCTATAGTCTTGAAGGCCAAGATCTGACCATACAGTTTGACTTCAGTATCGGTGACCATATCCGGTTCACACCCACCATGGTGTTGCAGGCAGGACGGTACGCACAGTATCCCGCCGATCTCCAGACGTTGGAAGGCATCATCTTCCATCTCGGCATGATCGAACTGATCAGCTATTGGAAGTGTACCTGCAGTCCCACCTTGCTCATCCGCCCCTACCGGCTCAACGAGGAGGAGCAGTTATGGTGGCGCAAGCTCTACTGGTACGGCCTGGGCGAGTTCTTCTACCAAAACCACATCGACACCAATCACGAAAAGTTCCTGACCTTTGCCTTCGGTGAAGAGGCGCCGATGGTTGACACTCTCGCCTACCCGCATGTGGCAGAGAGCAACCGCGTCATTGTGCCGATCGGCGGAGGCAAGGACTCGGTAGTCACGCTGGAGGAGCTTCGGACAAAACGGGAGGTGGTGCCCTTTATCATCAACCCGCGGGGTGCCACACTGGCCTGTGCTGAGAAGGCCGGTTTCCCAAACCCTGACGACATCCTCATCCTGAAACGGGAGATCTCGCCAAGACTTCTGGAGCTCAACAAGGAAGGGTTCCTGAATGGCCACACTCCCTTCTCCGCCATGCTTGCCTTCTACTCCGTGCTCATCTCAGCTGTCACGGGCATCCGCGAGGTGGCCCTCTCCAACGAGTCATCAGCCAACGAGCCCACCATCCCCGGCACCCACATCAACCATCAGTACTCCAAGTCGTTGGAGTTTGAAGAGGACTTCCGCTATTATGTGGACACCTACATGAACAGGTGCAACCATTATTACAGCTATCTGCGCCCGCTGACCGAACTGCAGATTGCGGAACGTTTTGCCAAATATCCGCAATATTTCCACGTCTTCAAGAGCTGCAACGCGGGCAGCAAGGAGGACAAATGGTGTGGTCGCTGCGCCAAATGCCTCTTCGCCTACATCATCCTGTCGCCCTTCATTGACGACCCAACCATGATCAGCATCTTCGGAGACGACCTCCTCAACCGGACTGAATTGGCCCCCATCTTAGACCAGCTGACCGGCATGGCCTACGTAAAGCCTTTCGACTGTGTAGGTACCATCCAGGAGGTGAACGAAGCCATGCACCGCATTCTGGAAAGCCGTAAAGACAAGGCCTTGGTCAAACACTACATCAACAAACAGCTGGCCATGCTGGACGACAACATGCTGGAGGAATACTACAATATGGCGCCGTAAATAATCACCAAATTTTTACTATTTTTGCCGCCGATTTTAGAATCAAGGAAATTTATTATCAATCATAATCTTAAAGAACATGTCAGAAGATATTTTAGATGTGGAAAACACACAAGAAGAAAACGTAGAGAACTCGGCTGAAATCATAAACGAGGTTGCTGAAGAGGTAAATAATGCTGCTGAAAATGCGGAGGAGACTTTCTCTTATAAGGAAGAGACCGTAGAACCTGAAAGCACGTTCTCCAATCCCGACAATGAAAAGCCTGCTCATAAAAGCAAAGGATGGCTGATCATCCTCCTGGGTATTCTCGCAGCTGCTATCGTGGGTGTCGGTTGTTACTTCCTCCTGAAGAACACCGGCAAATACAAAGGTTTCAAGAAAGATAGAACTTCCGGTATCTACTATAAATTCTACGATGAGATCCACGAAGACGCCGCCATGCCTAAGACGGGCGACTTGGTGGGCATCCTCTTCTCCCTGAGAACGGAAGATTCCACCCTCATCCCGATGATTCCCAATGAGATGATTATGGACTCCATCGGCAAGAACGACCTCTACGCCGCCCTTCGCATGATGCATGTGGGCGACAGCGCCACTTTCATCTTCAACGGCAAGGAGTTCTTCGACCTGATGATGGAAGGCCAGGAGTATCCGTTTGGCAAAGAGCCCCTCTACCTGGATGTGAAATTATATGGTCAGATGCCAAAGGCCGAGTTTGAAAAGGCCAAAGCCCAATATGAGGCTGAGATGAACGAGCGCAAATCCGCAGAGATTGACTCCACCCTCGCCTATGTCAAGAAAAACAACATGGGCAAAGCCACTGAAGAGGGCATCTACATCAAGACCACCAAGAAGGGCAATGGTCCGTTGGTGGAAGAGGGACAGGATGTGACCGTTCACTATGTCGGTCGTCTGTTGGACGGCACAGAGTTTGACAGCTCCATCGGTCGCGATGAACCGTTTACCTTCACGATGGGTGAGCATAGAGTCATCCCTGGTTGGGAAATGGCAGTGAGCAAGATGCATGTAGGCGAAAAGGCCACTGTGTTGATTCCCTCCGCCATGGCTTACGGCGATCGCGGCAATGCTGTTATCCCGCCCTATTCCCCGCTGTTGTTCGAGATTGAGGTGTTGAAAGCCGAAGACAAGGCTGTAGCTCCCATCCTCCAAGCCACAGGCAACTAATCATTATTGATTTATACGGGGGCACATCTGCCCGCAAAACCAAACCGGCCGGAAAAGACTGAAAGCTTTTCCGGCCGGTTTGTTATAGGGAGAATCAAGTGATGTTATTCATCGCGCAAGCAGCGCACGGAACAACCATAGCATTTGTAGTCAAGGTTGTTCTCGCTATTGTTGTTATAGCTATAGACGCCGCAGTACCATGCCATGTTGCGGTCAAAGGAGGTGGCGCTCCAGAACTGCGCATTGAAGCCCAAGTTGACCAATCCCTCTTCGGTAAAGGTGCCGGCCGGCATCGCGCTGAAACCGCACTCTTTGTCAAGGGTGACCGCCTGCGACTCCCACAAGGAGGAGGGACACTTCATCATGCTGCCGGCTTTCCGGGTGCCTTGCAGGGTGTTGAAGAGAACCGTCCACTCGTCAGCGGTGGGCAGGTGCCATCCGGCAGGACAGATACCCCGGTGATAACTGCCTGAACTGGCTTTTTTATAGTTGCGCTCGTCAATGTCCATCGCGGCTGCCCAGTTGTACAGGTTGCCATATTGCTCCACCCGGTGCTCCTTGACATAAGGCGAAAAAATCGGGGTGTGGCTGGTGAACGAAGGATTGACGTACCAATGGCGACCCGTCGGGGAGGTGGTGCAACGCATGTTCTCCGCCATCCAGCACTGAGAACCGATCTGGACTGTCCGGTAGGTGTTGCCCTGATGGTCCGTGATGATAAAATGACCCTTGCATGGCAAGCCACTCAACAGCAAAGTGTCCACCCTATCTGACATCTGCGCAACTGCCATCTGGCAGAAAGACACCAACATGCTGAATAATAATATCTTAGCGAAAATCTTCACGTGAGAAAACAGAAAGTGCAAAGATAATCTTTTTGCCTTAACTATAATTAACAAAATGATGTTGAAAAGCAGAAATTATCAACTATTTCCAGAGAGTTTTCACAACTTGCTCTAAATAAAAGGCATCCACCTCGTCAAAAAGGGCGGGTTTTTCGCTGTCGATGTCGAGCACCCCGATGACGACATTATCTTTGAGTATAGGGACCACGATTTCACTTTGGGAGGCGGAGGAGCAGGCTATATGTCCGGGGAACTGATGCACGTCCTTCACCACCAGGGTTTGGGCTTCCTGCCACGCCGTGCCGCACACCCCACGGCCTTTGGCAATACGGGTGCAAGCCAGAGGACCTTGAAAGGGGCCCAGCACGAGCTGTTCTCCCTGTACCCGATAGAAGCCTGTCCACCAGAAGCGGAAGGTTTCATGCAGCATTGCCGCCACATTGGCCATGTTGGCAATCATGTCGGATTCATCTTCTATCACAGAGGCTATCTGTGGCAGAAGGGTTTCGTATTTTTCCTGTTTGGTTTGTCCGGTGATGATGAGTTCTTCCATGTTGGCTTCCTATCTACTGCATTGTTAAGATTGACCTTTGGCCATTAGCCGTTAGCTATTAGCTGTTAGCCGGGCAAAAATACAAAAAACACGCATTCTGATACGGCATAACATTTTTTATGTACATTTGCGCCTCCATTCCATACATGCCTTACAACAAGATGCTTTATCGGTTTGTGCGATTCCGCCGATTTCTTGAGAAACACTTCAGCTCAAGGGGTATCATTTTGATATTAAGTGGGTTGATAGGCATCTTGGGGGCAACTGCCGCCGTGGTCATCAAGAATCTGCTGCACATCACCTCCATAGCGGTCAGCAAGATCTTCGCCTATTCGGCAGTCAAGTATCTGTATCTGATCTTTCCACCCATTGGCATCTTGCTTACTTTGCTTTTTGTGAAGAAGATTGTGCGAGATGACTTGAGTCATGGGGTCAGCATCGTGTTGAAGGCGATCTGCAAGAGTGACGGCAAGTTGCGTTTTCACAACGTCTATTCCTCCATGGTGGCGAGTTCCATCACGGTGGGTTTTGGCGGTTCCGTAGGACTGGAGGCGCCCATTGTGCTGACGGGCTCGGCCATCGGTTCCAACGTGGCGCGTTTCTTCAAGATGAACAGCAAGCACACCACCTTGTTGCTGGCGTGTGGCTCTGCAGCGGCGATGGCGGCCATCTTCAAGGCACCCATTGCGGCACTCGTCTTCACCTTCGAGGTGCTGATGCTCGACCTGACGGGCAGTGCTATCCTGCCGTTGCTGATCTCCGCCATCACTGGTACGGTGATGTCGCTCCTCTTTTGGGGCAAGACGGTGATGTTCACCTTCAACCCCATGCAGACCTTTTTGATGGGTAACATCCCGCTTTACATAGTGTTGGGACTCCTCACAGGATTGGTGTCGGTCTTCTTTTTGCGCACCTCGCGTTGGCTGGACCGGCAGGTGAAACGCATCTCCAATATCTACGTGCGCGCGTTCGTCGGCAGCGCAGCCCTCTGCGCTTTCATCTTCGTCTTCCCTACCTTCTTTGGGGAGGGTTACGACAGCGTCAATGCCATCATCAACGGGGATCTGAGCCATCTGTTTTCCAACTCCCCGCTCCACGAATTTTTCCAGAGCCCGTATGCGCTGCTGCTGGGCATTGTCGGCATCTTCATGCTGAAGGTCTTTGCCACCACCCTGACCACCTCCTCCGGCGGCGTGGGCGGTGTGTTCGCTCCCTCCCTGTTCATCGGCGCCTTCGTCGGTCTCTTTGTGGCCCTGACCGCCCAACACTTCATCCATTGGGATATCCCCACCGCCAACTTCGTACTCGCAGGCATGGCCGGGGTCATGACCGGCATCATGCAGGCTCCCCTGACCGCCATCTTCCTGATTGCTGAACTCTCCGGTGGCTACACCTTGCTCATCCCGCTGATGATTACCGCCACCTGCTCCTATATCAGCGTCTATCCCTTTGAAAAATACTCCATCTACACTTACCACCTCGCTGAGAAGGACAACCTGAAAACCCACAACAAAGACAAATACGCCCTTCGCAAACTTCAGTGGAACAAAATCATCGACACCAACATCCTCACCATCCCCATCCACAGCACCCTCCGCTCCTATACGGAACTCATCGCACGCAGCAAGCGCAATCTGTTCGTGGTGACCGACGACGCCAACCATTTCGAAGGATTGCTCGTGATGGATGATCACCGGCCCACCATCTTCGACCAGTCGAAATATGATACCCTGTTGGTGGAGGACCTGATGATCGACCCCGGCGAATTCATCTATGACGATGATACGGCGACCGCCGTGCTGGAGAAGTTCAACCAGACAGGCAACTTCAACATGCCCATCATCACCCGCGACCGCGAATATATCGGCTTCGTCTCCAAAGCCAAATTCCTGGCGGAATACCAGTCGTTCATCGCCGCCGACTCGGAAGACTGACCTTGACTTTTTGAATTATCCCTTTGAATGCCCGATAGGAGCAAAAGCTCGGTAGGGGATTATTGTTTCATGAATTTAAATGTGGCATTTTGGTGATTATCAAGCGTCGCCTTCCCCACATAAAAACCACTGGGCAAGTTTGTTACGGGAATCTTGAGAATTGGGGAGTTGGGGACGGCGGTCTGCAGGACAAGTTGACCAGCGGCGTTATAAACGGAAACAGCTTGTATGTTGAATTGGGGGTTGAGGATATTCAATAGGTCAGTGACGGGGTTGGGATAGATTCTGAGATTCTGTGGTTCAAAGCCGCTGATGCAGTCGTGACTAGTGTACGCCCTATAGAAATCGGGAATGCCGTAGCCATACTTTGGATTAGGGTTGTTGTAGAGATGACCGCTCTCGCGAATGATCTGCATGATTTGGGAAGAAGTATAACATGGCAATGCTTGCCAAAGACAGGCACTGAGACCAGCTATGATAGGACTTGCCATGCTGGTACCTCCCGTGGGTATAAGCCAATAACTACCGGAATGATAAGTAGGAGGGGCTATACTATAGCAATATACATTCTCTCCTTCGGCCACAACATCAGGCTTCACGCGTCCGTCATAAGTTGGACCGTG
Organism: Bacteroidales bacterium; assembly: GCA_017544105.1. GTDB lineage: Bacteria > Bacteroidota > Bacteroidia > Bacteroidales > WCHB1-69 > F23-D06. Next base: position 1,382 of record JAFYEU010000094.1, on the reverse strand, counting down.
TGAAGAATAATAGAGAATAACACTATCAGAGGTGGCTCCTACACTAAGAATATCAAAAGCATCGGCAGGATGTCCTATATAATTACCTGAATTTCCTGCACTTACACAAACCACCACGCCCTTTTGTCCTAAGATGGTGGCGGCTCTGGAGGCTATACTCCATACGCCATCCATCTGCTCATAACCAATACTGACTTGCGGAAAATCAGGAAAACGATAATAGCCCAACGAGGAATTGACAACATCTGCTCCAATGCTGTCAGCAATTTCCGCGCCATTGGCCCAAAAATCCTCTTCAATAAGTTGCTCTGTTCCTACGACTTCCGACATTATGAAGACGTAAGAGGCGGCGGGAGCTGTCCCGATTAATTCTCCAGGAATATTCGCCGCCATCGCGGATGTAACATCTGTTCCATGACCAGATTCAGCAACAGCTCCTCCTGATGATAGCGAATCCAAATTGGGCAACAATGAATACTTTCCCAAAAAACGTCCGCTATTTACAATCTCTTGGAAAAAAGGCATATCCTCAATCAACCCAAAACCGCCGTCTATAACAGCAATGAGCATTCCTTCTCCGTGAAAGCCTTCCGCATGCAACAGATGACCATTGTGCAAGGCAATCTGTGCAAAACCGAGACCATAGTCCAGTGTGTCTTTGCTGAATGTGGGTGTATTGCAAACCATCGGAGTCGGATTCTCCGGCACAGGTTCTGCCACAAGGGAATCATTAAACTGGTACGCGGCCACCGCCATCACGGAGTCCACAAAGGGCAGGTTCAATATTTGAGGTATGATCGCGCTGTCGGGACAATAAACCACGAACGTGTTCATCCATTTGGACACGGCCAACGGCTGCATCTGCGGGTCTAAAGCCAAAATCTGTTGCTTGTATTGGGGATTGATGGGAAAATCCTGTTCTGTAAACGGAATGTTGAACCGGATGCGTTTGTCAATGGCCCGCTGCGAGAGATACTCCAAAGGGTTGTTGATGGAATATGGCGAGTTATTCTTGTCGCTCAGATAGACCCGATAACAGGTCGGAGTTGGGTTTTGTCCGAAGAGGGAGATGGCCAGTCCGAAAAGGACACATAAGAATATCAGACGTTTCATTATTGTGTGTTTTGTGGTATTGCTTGTTCGATAGTCTGCTGTAATATCATATTTTTCAGCCTGTTGTAAAGTTGTTCATTTGAAATGAGCAATATTGTTCGCTGCAAAAATACAAAATGTATAAATATAAGGTAATGATATAGCTGTTGACCCAAAAAGACAAATAAGACCGGGGAAACAACATCTCCCATCATACGGTGGCACTTCCGTGCCACGAGGCGCCAATTCCCCTTCTGATTCTCAGAAGGGGTGCCCAGAGGGCGGGGTAG
>JAFYEU010000093.1 GCA_017544105.1 Bacteroidales bacterium | reverse complement strand
AAGGCACAAAGAAATATGATGGGAGAGTTCCAGAGCGGTCAAATGGGACAGACTGTAAATCTGCTGGCTAAGCCTTCGGAGGTTCGAATCCTTCCTCTCCCACTCTTTGCGGAAGTAGCTCATTTGGCAGAGCGACAGCCTTCCAAGCTGTAGGTGGCGGGTTCGAGCCCCGTTTTCCGCTCCCATTTTTTTCATATCATTCATTTCATTAAATCATAATTGTGTTTGTTTTTGGAGTGCAGTAATGCACTCCTTTTTTTGTGTTTGCCCGTCTCCCTAATTTTTTATATTTTTGCCGCGCTATATAATTATATTGTATGCATCTTGATTTTATCCTGCAAAAATTGGAAGGCAAAAGAGTTATCATCCTCGGTTACGGCCGCGAAGGTAGCTCTTCCTATCATTTTATACGTCGCTATTTCCCCACGATGGACATCACCGTCTCCGATAAGAGCGAGACGCTCTCCCGCGAAGACTTCCTGGGGGATGAGCATCTGACCCTGATTACCGGCAAACAATACGACCGTAATCTGAACGACTACGACCTGATCCTGAAGTCGCCGGGCATCAGCTTCAGCAAGCTGGACTATCTGGTGGAAACTGAGCGGATCACCTCCCAGACGGATCTTTTCCTGCAGGCTTTCCATGCGCAGGTGGTGGGCGTCACCGGCACCAAGGGCAAGAGCACCACCTCTTCGCTCATCTACCACCTTTTCAAGGAGGCGGGTCGCGAGACGATCCTCGCCGGTAATATCGGCATCCCCTTGTTCGACGTGGTGGAGCGGATGACCCCGCAGACGGTGGTGGTGGCCGAGCTCTCCGCCCATCAGCTGGAGTTTCTGCACCGCTCTCCCGACTACGCCGTGCTGCTCAATATCTATCAGGAACACCTCGACCATTTCAACTCCTTCAACAACTATCAGATTGCCAAGATCAACATCGCCCGATTCCAAGAGGATCGGAAGTTCTTTGTCTATAATGGCGATGACCCTCTGATTGAGGAGCTGGTGCAGTCGTACAACCTTAACCGCGACCGCGTCATCTTCGGCACGAAGCCCCATTCCGGCATCTATGCCCGCTGTGAGGACGATGTGATCCGTTTCTACAATGGCAAGACCCTCTTGGACGAGTATGACCTCAAGGACCACACCCATCTGCCGGGGCGCCACAACTACTTCAACATCATGGCGGCGATTGCGGTGGTGCGCCATTTCGGGCTGACCCCGGAGGAGATCCTGCACGGCCTCTCCAGCTTCCGTGGGCTGCCGCACCGCCTGGAGCGGGTGGGCACGTATGGGGAGATCACCTTCTTCAACGACAGCATCTCGACCATCCCGGAGGCGGCTATCGCGGCCCTCAAGGCACTGCGCAAGGTGGACACCCTCATCCTGGGCGGCTATGACCGGGGCATCGACTACTCGGGCCTGATTGAATTCCTGGGCGAGAACCCTATCCGCAATGTGGCCTTCACCGGTCCTGCCGGGGAACGCATCCTCACAGAGTGGAAGGCATCATCGCAGCCCCTCCCTGAGCATCTGGTCCTGGAGAACGACTATCGCCGGATTGTGGCCTTCGCCTTTGAGCACACCGCCCCTCACAAGGCCGTGTTGCTCTCGCCTGCCGCGGCCAGCTATAATCAGTTCAAGAACTTTGAGGAACGGGGCGACCTGTTCAAACAATACATTGTCGAATACGCAAAAAACCATAACTTGTGAAGAAAATAATCCTTGTAATCCTCCTGGCACCGCTGTTGCTGGTCGGCTGTCAGCAAAAGAACGCCAAACCGGCAGAGTCGTCCGAACCGACCAAGAGTGCCGTCGTCGATCCGATGAATGAGCCGACAGATAGTCAGCCTGTGGAAGAAGACCTCTCCGGCAAGGTGATCTCGCTCACGGCCCGTGATTTCAAAGAGAAGATTATTGACCTGGATGCCACCCAGGGATACCGATATAAAGGCAAAACCCCTTGTGTGGTCGATTTCTATGCCAACTGGTGCCGTCCGTGCATGAACTTCAAACCGACCTTCCATAAACTGTCGGAACAGTATAAGGGTAAGGTGATCTTTTACCAAGTGGACGTGGACAAGGCGCAGGATATCTGCTCCCTCTTTGGCATTGAGAGTATTCCCACCTTCATCTTTTTCAGTCAGGGCGCCCAGCCGCTCAAGATGGTCGGTGCCCCAACCGAGCAGGAGATGAAGAAGGCCCTGGATGACTTTTTAAGCCGCTAACTCCTGAAAAGACTTTGGTTGTTGATAATCCTATGGACGACAGTCGCGGTGTCCTATGCACAGGCCGACTGTGATGCCCTGTTGTCGCAGCTGGAGCGTTGGGAGACGCGGGTGGAAGAGCTCACCCTGGACGATCCCGAGCTGATCTCCCTGCACTATCTTTTCCTGCAGGACATCATCCGCGACCTGGACTATTTCCGGACGCGTCAGCTGCCGGCCATGACGAGATGCCCCGACAAAGACTATTACCAGGTGCGTGCCGTCTATCAGCGTGTCCGCGGCAAGGCGGATGCCAAGGAGGCAAGATTGCGCGTGCTGCGGGATCATGTGGACGACCTCTTCTACCAGAAGGCGGAGGAGGAGTTGCGCTATCAGACACTGAGCCAGTGCCATTATTTCCTGGACAGGGCCCTGCAATACAACCCGGTGCATGCCGATGCCCTCCTGCTAAAGGCGCAACTGCAGCTGCAGGATGCGAAATATGAGGAGGCCGTGGAGACAGTACATATTATTTATACACGCGCTTCCCTCACCGAACGGCAGGAACAGCGGGTGTCAGACTTCACCCTGGAACTGTACGAACAGATGTACAACCGGGGCCAGTGGCTCGTGCAGCAAGGCCGTGCGGCCGAGGCCCTGGAGACCTTCCAGACGTTGGAACACTTTTGCAACAATATGCCCAGCGGCTACTGCAACGACGACTACTATCGCGGTATCCTTGTCTCGCGCGAGGGCGTGTACGAGTCGTACATCTCTATTGCCAAAGCAGCCGAAAAGCGCCACAACTACGATATGGCCAAGAAGTTCTACTACTATGCCGAAGAGTATAAGAAGCAGATGGAACAACGATGAGAGTTGGTAGTTGAGGTGCAAACTGCGTTCTATAATTAAGAAACTAAGAAATTAAGAAAATAAGGGTAATGGCTAATGGCTAACAGCCAATAGCCAACAGCCAATGGCCGGCATCAGAATCCTGCGAAGGGGAAGAACAGGGGTGGGAGCAGCAGCAGGAACCCGATGATGATCAAGGCCAGCAGGAATTTCCAGATGAACTTGAACCATTGTGCGTAGGGGATGCGCGCCACCCCGAGGACGGCGATGAGCACGCCCGAGGTGGGGGTGATCATGTTGGTGAAGCCGTCGCCGAACTGGAAGGCTAGCACGGTCAGCTGGCGCGAGACGCCCATCAGGTCAGACCATTCAGCCATCATGGGGATGGTGAGGGCGGCCTTGGCGGAGCCCGACGGGATGATCAGGTTGAGAAGGTTTTGGACCACATACATGGAGGCGGTGGTGCCGATGCGCCCCGCATTGCCCATGCCCTGCGAGATGGCGTACAGGATGGTATCGATGACCTTGCCGTCCTCCAAGATGACGATGATGCCGCCGGCGAGGCCGACAATCAGGGCCGCCACCATGATGTCTTTGCAGCCATCCAGGAAGAGTCGGATCATCTTGTCGAATTGGAAACCGTAGGCGATGCCCACGCAGATGCCCATGGCGAAGAAGAGTCCGGCAATCTCCATCACATACCAGCCATAGCCCAGCACGCCGACCACCAGGCAGGTGATGGTGAGCAACAAAAGGGTCAGGATGAAGTGGTGGATGGACTTGCGGATGGCGAAGAAGCCCAGCAGCACGAAGATGCCAGTGATGATGGGCCACAGCACCACCGAGTGCGCCGTGGTGCCTAGCGTGATGGTCGTCTGCGGCATGCGGATGGAACAGAACAGCAAGACAGCGCTCAAGATGGCGAATACAATCCAGGCACGCGCCGTGGAAGGGGTCAGCTCCTGGCTCGTCTCCTCCGCAGAGGCCTTGTCGCGCCAGTACTGGTCCAGCTCGTACATCAGCGAGCTCTTGGGGTTCTTCTTGACGTGGTGGGCGTACCAAAGGGTGAAGAGGATGCCGATGGCCGTCAGCAGCAGCCAGCAGAGGAAACGGTAGCCGATGCCGGAGAAGGTGGGCAGTCCCGACAGCCCCTGGGCGATGCCGATGGTGAAGGGGTTGAGCATGGCGCCCGCGAAGCCGATATGGGCCGCCACGTAGCACATGAGCACGCCCGTGATGGAGTCGTAGCCCATGGAGATGGCCAACGGCACGAAGATGCCGATGAAGGCGATGGTCTCCTCACTCATGCCGAAGACCGACCCGAAGAGGCTGAACACTAACATGATGCCGATGATGAGGATGTTGTCCACCCCGACCGCTCGGAAGAACTTGTATTTCTGTATCTTTTGCGTCTTCTCCAAGAAGAGGAAGATGCCCTTGTTGATGGCGTT
>JAFYEU010000092.1 GCA_017544105.1 Bacteroidales bacterium | reverse complement strand
GTTGGTCTTCTGTTCGATATCCACTCCGTACTCAAACTCCAGATAGACGATGGAGTAGTTCTCCTTGGAGTTGGAGGTGATGTGCTTAAGATCACTCAGGGTGTTGAGCACGTTCTCAATCGGCTTGGACACGTTGTCCTCGATATCTTCCGCGCTGGCGCCGCCATAGACGGTGAGCACCATGATGGTGTTGCTGTCCATGTGGGGGAAGAGGTCCACCGGCAGCTTGGTCAGGGAGAAGATGCCGATGATGATGACGGCAATGTAGATCAACCCTGTCATGATGGGTCTTGCGACCGATTTCTGGTATAAACTCATAATTCTTGCTGTTAGCTATTGGCCGTTGGCTTTTAGCTGTTGATTACAAAATATTATCTTTAATTATAACTGACAATGACTATTTGCTACGATTCTTTACCTTTTGTCTATATAGGCAAATGGCCAATAGCTAATAGCCAATGGCTATTTATTCTCCACATTGACCTCCAGTCCGTCTTTCAGACGTGCCAGACCGGTGGTGGCCACGAGGTCGCCGTCCTGGACGTTGCCGGAGAGCAGCTCGTAGGACTTGCCGAGATGGCGGCCGATCTCAACCTGGTTGAAGGAGACCTTGCCGTCCTTGTACACATAGACGTAGCGGTTGCCGGAGCCTTGCTGACGGAAGATAGCCTCGTCGGGCACCACCACATGCTTCTGGGTGCCGAAGTTGATGGTCACGCGGGCGTACATACCCGGGCGCACGCGGCTGTCGCCATTGGCCAGTTGCACCTCCACGGGGAAGGTGTGTGTGGCACCGTCCATGGTCGGATAGATCAAGCTGATCTTACCCTTGAACTCCTCTTCACCGTAAGCATCCACCTTGATGGTCACGGGGGTGCCCACCTTCACCTGTTTGAACAAGGTCTCGGAGATGTTGATGTTCATCTTCACGGGCGTGATCTGCTGCACCTGCACCACGGGCAGACCGCCGAAGAGGTCGCCGCTGTCGTAGTTACGCTGGGTGATGACACCAGAGATGGGACTGATGAGGCGTGTGTTCTCCAGCAGGTTGTCGTAGGTGGTCTGAGCCACATCCAGTTGGGTCTTCATAGCGTCCCAGTCCGACTTGGAGCATCCGCCCACCTTGTAGAGTTCGTCAATACGCTGGAAGCTTGCCTTGAGGTTGTCAAGTTGCGACTTAGACTGTTTGAGGCTGTTCTCGTTCATCTGCACGAGGACCTTGCCTTTGGCCACGCGGTCGCCGACTTCCACGTAGATCCTGTCAATACGGCCACCCGTCAGGGGAGCGATGTTGTTCACCGCGTTGGCCTCCACGATGGCAGTATATTCATAAGTCTGTTCCACATCTTCCACATGCACTTCCTGCGTGCGGATGGTCATCTTCTGTCCGCCAGCGGTGACGGCGGCTTCCTTTTTCTTGCAACCGACTGCAACCAACAGGGTGATTGCCAATAAAATGGTTATGTTTCTTTTCATATTATAGATATTTTTTTCTTTACTTGTTTCCCCACATTGCGCTTCGCATATGCGGGGTTATTTGCACTTCGTGCGTTTTACCTCTTCGAGGTTGTTTAAGGAATTATGTTCAAATATTATTCATCGCCTCATCACTGTTCCACCCCCAGCGTCGCGTCAAGATTGGCCTTCGCGGTGAGGTAGTTGAAGATGGACTGGCAGTAGGTAAGCTGCGTGCTGGTAAGGGTAAGCTCGGCAGTATTGAGGTCGAGCCACGTGTTCATGCCAACTTCATACTGTTTCTTGGCGATATCGTAGGCTTTCTGGGCTTGGAGCATCGTCTCGCGGTCAGCGGCAATATCCTCGATAGCCTGTTGCATATCGTTGAGATAGCTCTGCACGCCAACGCGGAGGTTACGTTCGGCATCCAAACGCTGGTCGCGCATGTTCTCGATATTCAGATCCGACTGTTTCAGTTTATAAGAGGTAGATATCCAGGATATGATGGGCACCTGCAGGGAGAGGGCCACATAGGAATAGGGGTAATTGTTGAACTTCTGTCCATCGTCGCCCATACCGGAGTACTGGAATGCGCCCGCCAAGGCTAACATGGGCAGCGTGGCCCCGGTGATGATCTTCTTGGACTGCTCCAACTCCTGAATGCCGAGATCCAACTGACGCAAGGCGGAGTTCTGGGCAAGTTGGATATCCTGGGCGCTGGGCATCGTGGCCGAAAGCACACTCTGCTCGTAATCCGACAGGTCGCCATCGAAGATGACCGGCTCATCCAGGTTCATCCCGAGCAGGACTTTGAGGCGCATATCGGCGAGGCGCACGCTCTTGGCGGCGGAGCTCACTGCCGGACGCTGGTTCTGCAAGGCCACATCGGAACGCAGTTTCTCAAACTCGGAGACCATGCCCTGGTTGTAGGAGCTGGTCACCAACTGATTGCTGGCCTCCAGGTTGGCATAGCTCTTCTCAAGCACAGCCAGTGACTGCTTGGCCAGCAGATAGATGTAATAGGCCTGCTTCACCTGGTTGACAAGTTCCAACTTGGAGGAACGGGCCGCCTCCTGTGCCAACTCGATGTCCATGGAGCTGAGCTTCAGATTCGACCAGATGGCCGGAGCAATCAGAGGAAGCGAAAGGTTGGCACCAACGGAATAGGTGTTGTCACGGCCCACCTTGATGTTCATGGTCTGGCCGCCCATATCCATCGACATCTGCTGCTTCAACAGTGTACGGTTATAGTTGGCAGCAATGGAGACATCCGGAAAGAGAGAGGCAATCTGCTCCTTCTTGTACTGCTGCTTGATCTGAATATCGCGGTCAGCGATGCGCATCGTCGGGGTCTCCGACAAAGCTATCTCTATCGCTTTCTGAAGATTTACATGCACTGAGTCCTGACTTTGGGCACACGAACGGACGGGGATCACACAGAGGATTCCCCACAACATCACGGAAACCAACAAGCATTTACCCATGCCATTTCGCAATTTTCGACATTCCTGTGTTTTCAACATCATCTTATTATGTTTTATAAAAAACTACTTATCAATAAATTAGAGAACAATATAGGATATTCTTCAAAAGCCGCAAAAATAGAAAAAAAATCAATACATTCCGTGTAAAAAATACACATTGTCGCAAGATAGCTAAAAATAAGTGTGGAATAGGGATTCAAAGTCTCCTCAGAGCATCACCATCACGCTCTATATCAGCTGTTTGGCGTCTGAGAAACGGAGCAGACGGGTGGCGAGGGCCAGCAGGAAGGCCATGACCAGCACGATGGACAGCGACAGCAACAGGTTGCCGGGCAGCCAGCGGGTGGAGAGGAGGGCCAGCGGCACCAGCAAAACGGTGAACAGCAGGGCTGGAATCCACGGCAGCGTCCTAAGGGGCACCTGAAGTTCGCGCATCGCGACGAACCACTGCAACAGGGAGACGACCGACAGCGTGCAGAGGCTGGTGATGGCGGCGCCCACGGCCTGATAGCGTGGGATCATCACCAGATTGATGATCAGGTTCACGCCAATACCGACAGCAGAGATGATGTTCATGGTCCGGATGCTGCCGTTCGCAGTCAGCAGCGTGCCGAAGAGATAGGTGAACGAATAGGGAATCAGGCCGCATACCAGAACCGAAAAGACGCTGACACTTTCCGCTACATGTTCTTTATAGAGGAACTGCATGACGGGAGTTCTGTAGCAAAGAAGCATCACCACCATCGTCACGGAATAGAGGAATAGCAAAGCAAAGGAGGTGCGTACGATAGGCTGGATATTCTCCTTTTCTTTCAGCATCCTGGAAAAGAGCGGAAGCAGGATGACGGAGAAGAGATAGGCGACAATCAGCAAAGCATCGAGAAGACGGAAGGCAGACGCATAGATACCCGCTTGGGTGGTCGCGATTTCCGTAGGGAGAAGACGCTCCAGCATCACAGAGTCTATCCTGTAATAGCACACCATCAGAAGGCTCATCAGGGCAAAGGGCAGACTTTTCTTCAAAATACTGAGACACAAGGCCCGGTCCCATGAGAACTTGCGCAGGGAGGTCTTCTTCAGGACGACAGCCAACGCCACCGCAATGGCGATGAGATAGGCTGCTGTCTGGCTGTACACGAACCATTCTATCTGGAAGGGCCGTTCGGTGACGTGTCCCCAGAGCAGCATACTGCAAAAGAGGATGGCCAGCACCCGGTCGAGGACCGAGAGCAGGCTGTCGGTCTTGAACATCATCAGAGCTGACACGTTGGAGCGCAGATAGAGCATCGTGGCGTTGAGGAACTGGTTAAGCCCTATCCAGAAGAGGAGTCTCAGCTGGACGCCGCGATAGCCAATCACCAGCGCGATGGCGTAAATCACCACAAAATAGAAGAGACACAAGACCAGCCGCAACATGATGATAGACGACAAGTAGCTGTCCAGCAGCCGGTTGTCGCGCGCCACGCTCCGATTATTATAGCTGCAGATACCCATATCCAGCAGCATATAAAAGATGTAGGAGAAATTATAGATTGAGAAGAAAAGGCCATACTCAGCCGCTCCCACCTGGTTCTGCACACCGACCTCGACACCGAGGAGCCAGATAGGCTTTACTAACAGGTTGAGAAATAAGAGAATGCAGAGATTCAGCACAAAGTCTTTCTGTTTCATAGTCTGGATCTCCGCCATGACTTACAGCACGATATTGATGATTCGCTTCGGAACGACGATGATTTTCTTAGGTGTCTTGCCATCGAGCCATTTCTGGACACCGGCATCGGCCATCAGGATCGGCTCTATCTCCTGGAGACCGTAGGTCACCGGGAAGGTCATCTTGAGGCGCATCTTGCCGTTGAAGGATACGGGATAGGTAAAGTCGTTCTCCTGCATATAGGAATCATCATAGGCGGGGAAGGATGCATTCACCACCGAGTCGGTGTGACCCAGCTCAGCCCACAGTTCTTCGGCCACGTGAGGTGCATAGGCGGAGATGAGCACGCAGAGCGGCTCCAAGATCTTCCGTTTATTGCACTTTGCCTCGGCCAGCTCGTTGGCGCAGATCATGAAAGCGCTCACGGCCGTGTTAAAGGAGAACTTCTCATTATCATCTTCGATCTTCTTGATCGTCTTGTGCAGGGTCTTGAACTCCGCGCGGGTGGGTTCCTCATCGCTGACGATCCATTCGCCCTCAGCATTGTGGTAGAGACGCCAGAACTTCTTGACGAAGCGGAAAACGCCCTCAATGCCATTGGTATCCCACGGCTTGGACATCTCCACAGGGCCGAGGAACATCTCATACATACGCAGGGTGTCGGCGCCGTATTTCTCCACGAGGTCGTCGGGATTCTGAACGTTGTATTTGGACTTGGACATCTTCTCGACCTCCCAGCCGCAGATGTACTTGCCGTCTTCGAGGATAAACTCGGCATCGGCAAATTCAGGCATCCACTGTTTGAAAGCCTCCAGGTCGAGCACATCGTTATGGACGATATTGACATCGACGTGTATCGGGGTTGTCTCGTATTGGTCTTTCAGTCCGAGGGAGACATATTGATTGGTGCCGACGACGCGATAGACGAAATTGGACCGGCCTTGGATCATGCCTTGGTTGATCAATTTCTGGAAGGGTTCATCCTTGCAGCAAAGGCCCATGTCGAAGAGGAACTTGTTCCAGAAGCGGGAGTAGATGAGGTGGCCGGTGGCATGTTCGGCGCCGCCGACATAGAGGTCCACATTCTGCCAATAGTCGTTCGCCTCTTTGGAGAAGTATTGTTCAGCGTTATGGGGATCCATATAGCGAAGATAGTAACCCGAGGAGCCGGCGAAACCGGGCATCGTGTTATACTCCATCGGGAAGCCCTTATAGGTCCAGTTCTGGGCGCGGGCCAACGGAGGCTCACCCGTCTCGGTAGGCTTGAATTCGTCCACATAGGGCAGGGTCACGGGCAGTTCCTCTTCCGGGATGGCATAGGGCATCCCGTCTTTGTAATAGATGGGGAACGGCTCGCCCCAATAGCGTTGGCGGCTGAAGATGGCATCGCGCAAGCGGTAGTTGACCGTGCCATAGCCGACACCCAACGTCTTGATCCGCTCAATCATCGCCTTGCCACCCTCCTTGACGGTCATGCCGGTGATAAAGCCTGAGTTGACGCAGACACCGGTCTTGCTGTCCAGAGACTCCTTCCACGTGTCAGGATCGCTGACCTCCTCCAGAGAGGGGGCAACCACCTGACGGACAGGCAGGTTGAAGTGGCGGGCGAAGGCAAAGTCGCGGCTGTCGTGCGCGGGCACTGCCATGATGGCGCCGGTGCCATAGTCGGAGAGGACATAGTCGCTGACCCAGATGGGGATCTGCTCATCGGTAATCGGGTTCACGGCGAAGGCGCCGGTGAAAACACCGCTCACCTTCTTGACCTCGGCTTGGCGTTCCCGCTCGGAACGGTTCTTGGCCCAGGTGACGTAGGCTTCCACCTCAGCCTTGTGCTCAGGGGTGGTGATAGCGTCGATCATCTCGTGCTCGGGGCAGAGCACCATGAAGGTGACGCCGTAGATGGTGTCAGGACGCGTGGTGAAGATCTCAAAGGCGGTCTCGTGGTGAGGACCATCGTATTGGCCCATGTAGATATCCTTCCAATCAGAAGCCTCTTGTTTGGCCAAGGGGAACCAGACGGCGGCACCCTCGCTCCGGCCGATCCAGTTGCGCTGGATCTCCTTCAGGGAGTCGGTCCACTCTACCCTATCCAAGCCTTCCAGCAAGCGCTCCGCATAGGCTGAGACGCGCAGGATCCACTGCTTCATCAGCTTGCGCTCCACGGGAAAACCGCCACGGACGGAAAGGCCATTCACCACCTCGTCGTTGGCGAGCACCGTGCCCAGCTTCGGGCACCAGTTGACCCACGTATCAGCCAGATAGGCCAGCCGGTAGTTCATCAGGATCTCCTGTTGCTCTTTCTCGGAGGCAGCATTCCACTCCTCGGCAGTGAAGTCCATCGGCTCCGTCTGCGCCACGTCCAAGCCCTCGGTACCCGACTTGGCAAATGCCTCGACGAGCTCCGCGATAGGACGGGCCTTGTCACACTTGCGACAATAGTAGGAGTTGAAGATCTGGATGAAGGTCCACTGGGTCCACTTGTAGTAATCGGGATCACAGGTACGGAATTCACGGTCCCAGTCAAAAGCGAAACCGATCTTGTCTAGCTGCTCGCGATAACGTTTCACATTCTGCTCTGTAGTCACGGCAGGCTGTTGGCCCGTCTGGATGGCATACTGCTCGGCGGGCAGGCCAAAAGCGTCGTAGCCCATTGGGTGCAGCACATTAAAGCCCTTCTGGCGTTTGTATCTGCTGTAGATGTCGGAGGCAATATAGCCCAGCGGGTGTCCTACATGCAGGCCGGCACCTGACGGATACGGGAACATGTCAAGAACATAGTACTTAGACTTCTGCAGGTCTATCTCGGTTTTGTAGACCTTCGAATCTCTCCATATTTTTTGCCATTTGGCTTCGATTTCCTGAAAATTGTATTCCATTGTCTGTGATTCGTTATGAGTTAGAAGGATTGGATATTCGTTTTTTATTTTTTGATGATGATTTTACGCACATCGATGGTGTTATGATCCTTATCTTGGCAACGCACATAATAGATGCCGGCGGCATAGTGGCCACAGGAGAAGGTCACGTCATCGCCGCTGGTCTCCACCATCTGGAGGGTACGGCCAAGTTGATCGACGAGGGTCACGTAAGCCACCTCGGTGGTTGCTTCAGCCGTATGGACGGTCAGCACATCCTGCACCGGGTTAGGATAGATAAGGATTTGAGAGTCGTTGGTGTACTCTTCCACACTCACGCCGCAGGTGATGGTGATAGACTTCTCGGTGTAGCCGCAATTGTTGATCACGCGGGCCGTCAGCATGCCCGTTCCATTGGTGTTGATCTGCAAGAAGGCAGTATTGACGTTATTGTCGGTGAGTCCCCACTGAGGATGGGTGACACGCCACTCGTAACGGTTCACATCATTGGCAGTGACCGAGTACATATAGGAACCATAGCTGATGATGTACGGATTACCAGAGATGTCGCCCACGATAGAAGGAAGCGGCTTCACGGTCAGCAGCAACGTGACAACACTGTCACAACCGAACTGGCTCTGGAGATGCAGGGTGTGCACAAAGTCTCCCGCCACGGTCTGTTCCGGGAGGTTGAAACCATGGTTGGTATAGGTTTGTCCTTGGCAGACCTCATCGGTAAGATAGACCTGATAGGTTTCATGTACATTCACTTGGAGGCTTTCGCTATTCTGGCAGCCGTTGTCGGCGGTGACGGTCAAGGAGTAGACCTGATTCTGCGTGTCATTGACCACGATAGACTGGGTAGTTGCGCCGGTACTCCACAGATACTGGGTCGCGGTGCTGGAAGCATAGAGGGTGGTAGAAGAGCCCTCGCAGTAGTCAGCCTGGCCCACGATGGAGACGTACGGCACGGCCAGTGACGCGACGGTCGTGCTCACATTAGAGGAGCAGCCGAAGTCGTTGGTGCCGGTGACGCTGTACAGGCCACCCGTCTGGATGGTGATATGGTCGGTCGTGGAGCCGTCATTCCAAAGATAGGAAGCCGCGCCGGTGGCGGTCAGCGTCTCCGTCTCGTTGGCACAGAGGGTGGTGTTGCCCGTGATGGACATGACCGGCACAGGATGCACGGTCAAGGTCACCGTCTGGGAGTTCGAGCATCCGTTAGCGGCAGTAGCAACCACAGTGTAGTTACCGTCCTCCGTCGCTTGGATGCTGTTGGAGGTGCTGCCATTATTCCAAAGGTAGTTGAAGCCGCCCGTGGCAGTCAGCGTGGTGGTCTGGCCCTGGCAGAGGGTCAGGGTTCCGGAGATCTGCACATTCGGCAGGGCTTGGACCGCGACAGTACGGGAGGCAGTGTTGGTACAGCCTTGCGCATTGGTGGCCGTCACAGTATAGACGGTCGTGGTTTGCGGGGTCATGGAGACCACAGCGCCCACATCCTGGGTGTTCCAGACATACTGGCTGGCACCGGTGGCGGTCAACGTCACCGTCTCGCCCTGGCAGATACTGGCATCCCCCGTAATGGAGATGGTCGGCAACGGCAACTGCGTCACAACCAATGAATCCGAACGGGAGCAGCCCAACGAGTTGGTGGCTGTCACAAAGTAGGTGCCAGGATTGGTGATGATAATAGAGTTGCTGGTAGAACCCGTTGACCACATATAGTTGATACCACCCGTAGCCATGATGGTTGTATTCTGACCTTCACAGAAGGAGCTGTTGCCGCTGAAATTGATAGAAGGAAGCACCTTCACTATCACGGTCGTGGAGGTGGAGGCACTACAGCCATATACAGAGGTTGCGGTCACCGAATAGGTGGACGTGTTCGTCGGGTACATGGCGATATCCTGGGAGGTGGAGCCGTTGGACCACACATAGGTGGAGCCACCGGAAGCGCTCAGGATGGAGACCTCACCACGGCAGATGGAGGTATTACCCGTGATGGCCGGGGTGGGCAGCGGATGCACCACCAGCATGTCGCTGGCACTCGTGGAACAGCCGTACTCATTGGTGGCCGTCACCGTATAGACGCCCGCCGAATCCACGGTGAGCTGGTTGCCGGAAGAACCGTTCGACCAGCTATAGGTGATATTGGAGAGCTGCGGCAAGGTATAGGTATAGCTCTGTCCTTGGCAGATGTCATGACGCACGCCGAAGGTGAGTGTGGGCAACTCGCGCACGACCACAGTGACAGAGTCTTCTGCCGTACACCCCGTAGCATTGCTGACAGTGACCTTGTAGGTGCCCGGAGCATTCACGGTGATAGACTGTGTCATGCTGTTGTCAGACCAGAGGTAGCTATATCCGGCAGGAGCGCTCAGCGTGGTGCTCTGGCCCTGACAGATATTGAGGTTGCCGGTGATATGGGCCGTCGGCATGGCGCTAATCTGCACATCATGGGTGGCAGTGCCCTGACAGCCGTTCATGTCGGTGGCCGTCACCGAATAGGTACCGGAAGCGGTGACAGCATTCGTGTTGGTGGTAGCGCCATTGTTCCAGAGATAGGTATGACCACCATGAGCGGTCATGAGCAGCGTGTCACCCTGGCAGGTGGCATGAGGACCTGAGATCTGGACGGTGGGCAGCTGCGCCACATGGATGGTCGTGCTGGCCGTAGCTGTACAGCCGTTGGGATCGCTCACCAACACCGTGTACATGGTGTTCACGGTGGGAGACACCGTGATGATGGAGGTGGTCTGACCCGTGGACCAGTTGTAGGTATTGCCCGCAGTTGAGACAGCGTAGATGGTCACCGAGTTGCCAATGCAGAGGGTCTCGTTGGTGAGGAGGTTCAAGACCGGGGTCGGATTGACGATCACCGTGGCTGAGGCGGTGGAAGAACAACCATTGTTGCCCGTCACCGTCACCGTATAGGTGCCTGAGGTGGTCACGGCAAGATAGGATTGTGTGGAAGCGTCATCCCACAGATAGTTCACACCACCGGAAGCCCTGAGGTTGGTGGTCTGGCCTTGGCAGATGGTCAGTGAGCCTTCTATGGAAGCATTCGGGGTGTTCAGAACCGTCAGCTGGTCGGTGGCGGAGGTGGAGCAGCCGTACTGGTTGGTGGCCGTCACGGAATAGGTGCCGGCCGTGTTAACCGTCAACTCGTTGCCCGTGGCACCGTTAGACCAGGTGTAGTTAATATTATCGGACTGCGGAAGCGTATAGGTGTAGCTCTGTCCTTGGCAGATGGAGTGTTGAACGCCGAAATTCAAAACAGGTTTGGCATGTACGGATACCATCACGGAGCTGGTCTTGGTACATCCGGCGGGACTGGTCACCGTCACGGTATATGAGCCGGAGGAGTTAACCGTAATAGACTGTGCGGTGCTGTTGTTGGACCATTGGTAGGAATAGCCGCCAGGAGCCTCCAACGTAGTGGTAGATCCTTGGCAGATGCTGGTGTTGCCGGTGATGTTGGCATTGGGCAGCGGATTGACCTGCACCGCCATGGTGGCATTGCCCTGACATCCGTTCACATCGGTGGCAGTCACCGAATAGTTGCCCGTCGTGCTGACGGAGATATTAGGAGAGGTGCTACCGGTGCTCCAGAGGTAGGAGGAGCCACCCGTAGCCGACAACGTGGCCGTCTGGCCCTGACACAAAGAGTTCTCACCATTGATGAAGACGGTAGGAGGCTGCGATACGGAGATGGTCGTGCTAGCCGTATTGGTACAACCATTGGCATCCGTCACCAGCACGGTGTACATGGTGGAGGCGGAAGGTGACACGGTGATGAAAGAGGTATTCTGGCCAGTAGACCAGTTATAGGTGTTTCCAGCACCCGAGATGGCATAGATGGAGGTGGTCTGACCCTGACACAGCACCTCGTTGGCGAGGATGGTCAGGTTGGGGGTCGGGTTGACGATCACCGTGGCAGATGCCGCAGCACTACAACCATTGTTGCCCGTCACGGTCACAGAGTAGGTGCCCTGGGTGGTCACGTTGAGGATAGCCTGCGTGGAACCGTCTTCCCATTGGTAGGAGACACCGCCGTTGGCACGGAGGATGGTGGACTGCCCTTGACAGATAGAAAGGAAGCCGGTGATGGAAGCCGTCGGGAGCGCATATTGGGTCACCGTGGCCTGGATGGTGCTAGTACAGCCCAAGGCGTTGGTTACCGTCACCGCATACTGGCCGGGAGCCGTGATCAGAGCACTTTCCGTGGTGCTGCCGTCATACCATTGGTAGGTATAAGGCTCGTTGCCACTGACGGTCAAAGTGGTGCTGCCATTCTCGCAGAAGAAACGGTTACCCGTGATGGAGGCCGTCACCTGGCTGGAGGTCAGCGTCACTTCTGCCGTGGAGCTACAGCCATACACATCGGTACCGGTAACGGTATAAGTACCCGCATAGGAGGTCGTGATGGAGCGGGTCAGATCACCGGAGCTCCACTCATAGCTAGTGGCACCCTGCGCCGTGATCGTGGTGGAAGAGCCTACACAGAAGCTCGTTCTGCCCAGAATCTGCACATTCGGGTTCTGATACACGACCAGACGATAGTAGAAGACAGAGTCACATCCAGTAACAGCCGAGGGCGTCACGAAGGTGTACAGACCCGACTGCGTCAAGACGGTGTCGAAGATATGCAACGGAAGATCCACAGAGCACATCTCGTGATAGATCGTGTCGGTATTGTAAATGACGGGGTGCACCTGCAGATGCATCGGGACAATGCTATCACAGCCAACCACCGTTGAATAGTGCAACTCATAATCACCAGATTCAGTGAACGTCTGTCCGTTATAGACAAACGGCATATCGTTTTCGCAGACGTTGAAGGTGAATTCCGAAGGCAGCACCGTCAGGTTGAGGGTCACCACGCTGTCACAACCATGCATGGTGGGGAACACAAAATCATAGACGCCACTCTCCGTCAAGACCGTGTCGGCGAACACATACGGAACATCCGTACAGGTGACCACGTCCAATGTGTCATGATAGACAGGCGCTGTAATCACAACCAGATGACGGAAGATGTCGCAAGCCCGCGTGCTGTCCGACACATAGAGATCATACTCCCCTTCCGTTTCGATGAGTGAATCGCCATACTGGAAGGGATAGGTGTTCTCGCAAGCATACAAGACCACGGTGTCCGTCAGGTTCTCCACCACCTCGATGGTGAGATAGGTCACCAGGCTGTCGCAACCGTAGACGGTGGGCGTCAGGACTTCCACCACAGCATCGGAGAGGTAGGTGAGATGCGTGACGGGATCATCATACGGAATCTCATTCTCGCATATTTGAAGGGTGTCAAAACGAACCACATGATAGGACGGATGAACCGCGAAATAGACCACTTGAGTGGTATCACAGCCCGGCACAGGCGCCACGAAGACGGTATCGGCAGTCAGCTGGAGACCGGCATAGCTGTATGGGATATCAACATCACACACGTCGAGATGAATCGTATCGGCGAAGACGTTGGTCATCACATTCAGGACGTATATGGAGGGGCATGCTGCCGTGTCTTCAAAGGAGTACACATAGGTGCCTTCCTGTTGGAATACGAAGAGTGAGGGGTCCACCGTGGAATCCCCCACCTGCACTTCCTGCCAGGCCAGTTCATTCTCAAGGGTTCTGACCGTATCCAGATACAACGGATAGTTGCCTTCGCAGACATAGAAGTTGAGCGTGTCATAAGGGGTAGGTGTCACTGTGAGGATCAGATGGCGGACAAGACTGTCGCAACCATCCTGGGTGGGATAAGCCACATCATACTCGCCGGCAGCTGCAAACTGGTGCTCGGAATCCAGGATGAAAGGAAGGGTGTGGGAGCAGACTGTAGCCTGCACCGTGTCAGTCACTGAGTACGAAGGCAGATAGCCCACATGCAAGTGAACGATACTGTCACAGCCGACCTCTCTCGGGAACAAAAAGGCATAGAGGCCCGTGTCCAAGATGGCCATATTTTCATAGAAGATGGGGAGCGCACATACATTCAACTCGATGGTCGTATCCGGATTCTCCAGAGCCGTCACCATAAAAAGCGTCCAGGTGGTGTCACGTGACACGAGATCAACGACTGGTCTCTGATAGTTTCCCGGGGCGTTAAATGTGAAAGACAAATGTTCAAGGGGAAAATCGTTGGGACAGGCACTGAGTTGCACGGTGTCCGTACTTTCAATTCGCGAGATCTGGGCTGACAGGTTCACTTGTGTCAGCATCAACAGAAACAGGCAATACGCTGCAATTTTGTATAAAGATTTCATATCCTAAATTATAATATTACTCTAATATAAAAGGGCCGCAAAAATACGATTTTTATCCTATATGACATTAGTTGAAATTTATATTTTTGCAGGCAGAAATTTTACATCGATGTTTACCACTTCCGTCATTGCCCCTTTCCTCCGAAATGTCAGGCTTCAGCCCAATGAGACCTGTCTGTCTATCGGGGATCACAAGTACACCAACGCGGCTTTCATCCAATATATATCCCCTATAATCAATGAATTAGATGCTATCCCCCAATCCTCGTTTCTCTTGTTGATGGAGGAGGATGTGCAGTCGTACGCCGCCTTGTTCGCGGGGATGTTGTCGGGCAAGCTGGTGGTTCCCGTTTCGGTCCATTGGACGGACCAGATGGTGTCGCGCGTGCGGCAAGAGGTGGCGACCGACGCATTTTTTTGTCGGGAACGCATGCAATATTTCTTCCGGATGACCGTAGAAGATGCCATCTGTCGCATCGACAACGGTCTTTACCAGTTCCCGGATGAGCACCCTATGGTCCGCTGTTTCGGGTTCTTGCCTGACGGCAGTCTGCAGGACCGCCTCTTCACGGCGGGCGATGTGTGCCAGATCAAGCCCGCTCACCCCATCCGTTTTCACCAGTATTTCACCGAAATTATCGCTTAAGATGTTCTATTATCTCAACAAAAACACCATCATACAACTCATTGCCATCCTCGGGCTGGCCATCTGGGCCCTTCTCGGCATCTTCACCCAAATGAGCTTGCTGCCGCCAGACAACCAGGCGTTCCTCTACCAGGCCATCCATCCTTATTTGTCCACGCATGCATGGTGCTACAAAACCTTGGCTGTCATCCTGATAGCCATGACCACCATTTTCCTTCAACGGTCGTTTGTCATCAGCAAGTTCTCCGACAACATCACCTATATGCCCATCTTGTTTTTCCTGCTGCTCCTCAACCTCAACCATTCTTTTACCACCTTCACTCCTGTCTTCTTCACCATATGCACGGCCGCGCTGCTCTTGATGATGAATGCCCAAAACGAGCATAGTGTCTCTATCCGCAACAGGATCTTCAGCGCCGGACTGATCTTAGGCATCAGCACACTCTTTGACCACAATGCGATATGGCTGCTCCTGATGATGTTCCTGCTGGTGCTGACCTCCAGCATCTCCAAGTTCAAGGAGGTCCTCATCCTCTTGATCGGGTTCTTCTTCGTTTACCTGTATCTTTTCACCTACGGATACCTCAGCGACAACATCCCTGCCATCACCGACAACATCCACGGGATGGGCTATCTCTATATCATCCACAACCTCTCGACCCTTCAATGGACCGACTGGCTGCTTCTGGCTGTCTTGGCAGTTACCTTGTTGTTGTTCACGTTCGCAGGCAAGATCTATTTTGACAACAAGGTAGTGGCCCTGCGGCGACGTTTCATCGCCTGCATCTTACTGACCATCACCCTGATTGTCATGGGCATCTTCTCACCCTTCGGGTTGCAGATGTCCCTACCCTACCTGCTGTTGCCCACCTCCTTCATCTTTGGTATCACCGCCCTGATCGAGGAACGCAAATGGCTTCACGATCTTTTCATCCTGGCCACCTGTGTTCTGCTATGGCTTTAAAATCTCACTATTCGGAGCAGGCGGTCGTCGAGTGCGGCTGTGACGAAGTCGGGCGCGGGTGCGTGGCCGGGCCGGTATGTGCCGCGGCGGTCATCCTGCCCTACGACTACCACAACGACCTGATCAACGACTCCAAGCAGCTGACGGCCAAGCAACGCGAGGAGCTGGAGACCGTCATCCAGCGCGATGCCATCGCCTGGTCGGTGCAGGAACTCAGCGCACAGGTCATCGACAAGATCAACATCCTGCGGGCCTCCATCCAATGCATGAACAATGCCGTGGCGGACCTGTCAGTGCGCCCCGAGTTGCTGCTCATCGACGGCAACAAGTTCTTCGACCAGCATCATATCCCTTACCATTGCATCGTCAAGGGCGACGCCCACTACCTCTCTATCGCCGCCGCCTCCATCCTGGCCAAGACCCACCGCGACCGGCTGATGGAGCAACTGCACGAGGAGTATCCCATGTACGACTGGAAAAACAACAAGGGCTATCCGTCTCCTAAACAGATAGCCGCCATCAAAGCGTACGGTCGCTCCCCCTATCATCGGAAGAGCTTCCATATCAAACAATTGGACCCAGTACTATTTTAGCTGTTGGCCATTGGCTAGTAGCCATTATCCATTGGCTGTTGGCTGGTTAGAGATCCAGCATCTCCTCCAGCTGGCTTTCGGTCTTGCCCAGAATCTTGAGATAGTCCTTCAACTGGACTGCCAGGCTGTCATCCGGATAACGATTGACAAAATCGCGGTATTGGTCTTGGGCGCTGGTATAGTCACCTAAGATATCATCGTAGATAATGCCGCGTTGATAATAGCAGTAGCGGGCGCGCTCATCTTCAGGATAGATCTCCTGAAAATCGTAGAAGATCTTCAGCGCCTGCTTCGCATAATAGGCGGTCTCCTCACGCGTGACGGCCGATTTGGCCAGGATCATACTGCCGATGCCAGCCTTGTAGAACATCTCGGGGGCTCGTTCATTTTGGGGATCCTGTTCAGCCAGTGCCATCGCCGAACGGATGAACCGGTTGAAGGCTCCAGTGTCAATAATCCCCCTCTGATACAACGAATCGGCGTGTTGATAGTCACGCATTATCTCCGCACTCTGCACGATTGAGGCAGGCTTCTGTTCCTTGGAACGGCAGGCGGCGCCGACCAAGAGCCATGCACAGAGCAAGCATATCCAATATCGTCTCATCGGGATTACTTTTTAGGGTGAACAGTCTTGTAAGCTGCGTGGGTTCGGCCGGAGGCGATATCGTTGAGCGAACGCTTCAGCACCATCTTCTTGATAGCAGACAGATGATCCACAAAGACCTTGCCCTCCAGGTGGTCGTACTCATGCTGGATGACTCGGGCGGCGAGACCGTCAAACTCCTGCTCGTGGAACACGCCGTTCTCATCATAATACTCGATGCGGATGTTCGACTTGCGCGTCACCTCCTCATTCAGGTTGGGCAAGCTGAGACAGCCCTCTGCAAAGACGAAGTCTTCACCCCACTCTTCTGTGATGACGGGGTTGATGAAGGCTCCCTTATAGAGTTTCACATCCGGAAAAGACTCCTTAAAGGGTTCTGTATCGATCACGAAAAGGCTGATGTCCTTTCCGATCTGGGGAGCGGCAAGGCCCACCCCACCAGCATGATACATCGTCTCAAACATATCTGCCACCAACGGTTTCCAGTCGGTGTTCTCCACATCCACTTCCTGCGCTATCTTGCGCAAGACCGGTTCTCCATAAACATAAATAGGCAATACCATGGGCGATTAATAGTTAAGTGTTAATAGTTACAAGTTAATAGTTATAAGGTTGGGGTGAAGGCCAGCTGTTCCATATAGGTCTGCAGGATAATCGCGGCACTCACCTTGTCGATCAGCGCTTTGTTCTGACGGTCTTTCTTTTTCAGTCCGGCGTCAATCATGGACTGGAAGGCCATGCGGGAGGTGAAGCGCTCATCCACCCGGGCGATGGTCGTCCCCGGCGAGATGTCGGGCAGTGCCTTTTTCAGTCGGTTGACGAAAGGTTCTATATAGCGGGTTGAGTCGGAGGGGGTATTGTCGAGTTTCCGGGGTTCTCCGACCACGATCACATCCACCTTCTCCTTCAGGAGATAGTTCTTCAGGAAGTCGAAAGCTTGTGCCACGGGGATGGTATCCAACGGGTTCGCGCAGATGCGCAGCTCGTCGGTGACAGCGAAGCCCACTCGCTTCTGTCCGTAATCTATGGCCAATATCCTACCCATTTGTCACGGTGTTTTTTTCTTTCTGACGGTTCTTAGCCATGAAGACTATGAGTATGCAAAGCGTGATGACGGCAGCCAGGGCATAGCCAGCCCCTCTGGGCAGCCAGCGGCCCAGGCCTTCCTTCTCGGCCACCAGCAGGAAGCTGGAAGTGACCATCGTCATGAAGAGAGCTGGCAGCAAGGTCAGCAGGTGCCAGTATCCGCCCTTGGTCCGACGCAGATAGACCGTGATAGCCCACAGGGTGAAGGTCGCCAGCAACTGGTTAGCCCAAGCAAAATAGCGCCAGATCACGTCGAAGCCATTGGCGTCGGTAAGGCTGAAGATCAAGAAGGCCATGGTCACCACGAAGATCGGGATGGCGACCATCAGACGGTTGCGGATGGGTTTCTGGTCCACATGCATGAAGTCGGCCACAATCAGACGGGCGGAGCGCAGGGCCGTATCACCAGAGGTAATGGCGGCGCTGATGACGCCCAAGATGGTGATGATGGCAATAGCCTTCGGGAACCAGGTGTCAGCGATGAGGCCCACCATGGCAGCGCCCGACTTGCCAGCGGTATCGATCCCGCTCTCGGGGCTGAAGAAGTAGGCGGCAGCGGCAGCCCAGATCAGAGCCACCACGCCTTCCGTGATCATAGCGCCGTAGAAGATCGGGCGGCCCTGCTTCTCGTTGAGCATACAGCGCGCCATCAGAGGCGACTGGGTAGCATGGAAACCGGAGATGGCGCCACAGGCAATGGAGATGAACATCATCGGGAAGATGGGGTTATGTTCCGCCGCCGGATGACGGTTCTGCAAGCCCGACCATAGTTCCGGTATCTCGGGACGATAGACGAGAAAGGCCACCACGATGGCCACGGCCATGCCCAAGAGCAGGAATCCGAAAATCGGATAGATACGTCCTATCAGCTTGTCGATAGGCAGCAGGGTGGCAATCAGGTAATAAGCTATCACGATGCCCACCCAGACGAAGACGCTCATATTCGGGGTAAAATGGACCGTCAGCAGGGTGGCCGGGGTGTTCACAAAGACCACACCCACCAAGATCATCAGCAAGACCATAAAGCCGCGCATGAACTGCTTGATACCATTGCCCAGGTATTCGCCATGGATTTCAGGAAGACTGCAGCCCTTGTTTCTCAGAGAGATCATGCCTGCGAGATAGTCGTGGACGGCACCGGCGAAGATGCTGCCGAAGACAATCCAAAGGAATGAGGAGGTGCCGAACTGGGCACCCATGATGGCACCACAGATAGGTCCCACGCCTGCAATATTCAGAAACTGGATCAGGAAAATACGCCATGGCTTCATGGGCACATAGTCCACACCATCAGCCATGGTGACAGCCGGGGTCTGACGAGTGCTGTCCGCGCCGAAGACCTTTTCCATGAAGGCACCATAGATCAGGTAACCTAAGACAAGCATTACCAATGCGATGCAAAAAGTAATCATATGCTACTATCGTTTTAGTCTTATCAATTCAAAAATCAAGGCTGGCGTTCAATCTCCACCCGGCCTTCCAGTCTGCCATCCACACTCTTCCCCTCCTTGGTCATCTCCCGGATCTCCTCGATGATGAAATCCCGGAAAAACATGCCCGTGACGACAGATTTCTCGAACTCAATGTCGCTGATGATATGGTCTCCACCTTTGGCTATAAAGTCAAGGGTGACCACCTTATAGTATTTCTGGTCCTCCAGCGGTTTGTGCTGGATCAGGATGCTGACAGGCTTTCTATTGCGATAAACCATCTCCACTCCGGCCATCGGGGCATTCACCTTGTCGGTAAAACGCATCAGGGCTTTGCGCAGCTCGCTGCCTTTGATCAGCAGGAAGACCAGGGAGTTGTCAAAGGGTGAGAGGTCGTAGATGTCACCCACCGTGATGTCGCCGGCCGGAATTTGGGCACGGATACCGCCGAAATTCAAGATGGAGAGGTCGCACTGGTCGAACTGCGGGTCGTCCACATACTGAGGGCCACGTTCCAAGAGCAGCGTTGTCAAGAAGTTGGACAAGGGGCTCTCGGGCACGAAGGCGGTAAGCGTGCGTTCCGCATGGCCGATGACCACACTGGTCATCTCTGCCATCTGCTGGCGCTTGATGTCGACATACTCCTGCAACGCCGGGTCTATCTTGGCATCCCATGTGGAGTCGAGCCTTACCATCTTGTACTCATACTGAAAGTTGCCGGATGTGACTTGGGCATAGCCCGTCAAGGCCATGCCCAACATCAGCAGACATATTATTCTTTCCCTCATCATCTATTCAGCCGGATATCCTACAGACTGTGCCAGGACAGCCTTGCCTTTGAATTTGAGAGCCTCTTGGATATCGTCGCGGTAGATATGGCCCATCACCACGGTGCTAAGTCCATTGGCGGCGCAATAGAGATAGGTGTTCTGGCTCACATAGCCTGCGTCGGTGGCGCCGTAGAACTCCCGGGCATTCTCGTCAAAAGCCTCCATCTTGTCATAGTTGGCCACGAAGAGCAGCATGAGCGGAGCTTTCTGCGCGAAGGCGCTATGGGATGTCACGGGACGCAGATCTTTGTCGGATACGAAGACGAGCTTATTGTCCTTCGGATCATAGAGATAGGCGCCGTCGGTGAGGAAGACATAGATGTCGATCTCCTGGGCATTGCGGGCAGATGGAGCCGTGCGCTTGCCGTCGGTCCGGTTGATGCCATTGGCGCACCAGAGCAGGTCGGAGATCTGCTGCAGGCTCAACTTGGCCGTGGAGAACTCACGGGCTGTGGAGCGGCGGTAGAGGGCCTCGTAAAGGGGCATCCCGCCACGGGTCTGCGGCAGGGGGAGCTGAATGTCCTGAGCGGTTA
Source organism: Bacteroidales bacterium (assembly GCA_017544105.1). Lineage (GTDB taxonomy): Bacteria > Bacteroidota > Bacteroidia > Bacteroidales > WCHB1-69 > F23-D06. The sequence goes on along the minus strand of JAFYEU010000092.1, from coordinate 16,523 downwards.
ACAGACTACACATAAGGCTACATGTTAGGATCAAAAAGAGTTTTTTCATCGGACTATTTCTTTACGGGTTTGTCTTGGCCGATCTTGCTGATGCCATCACGCATCTGGGTGTCGGCTTTAATATTCTCCAGGCGATAATAATCCATCACACCGAGGTTGCCAGTGCGGAACGCTTCGGCGAGTGCCAGGGGCACCTCAGCTTCGGCGAGGATCACCTTGGCGCGGGCTTCTTGAGCCTTGGCCTTCATCTCCTGTTCGGAGGCGACAGCCATGGCGCGACGCTCCTCAGCCTTGGCCTGGGCGATGTTCTTGTCCGCATTAGCCTGGTCCATCTGCAACATGGCACCGATGTTCTTACCCACATCCACATCCGCGATGTCGATGGAGAGGATCTCAAAAGCCGTACCGGAGTCCAGACCTTTGGAGAGCACCAGCTTGGAGATGGAATCAGGGTTCTCAAGCACCATCTTGTGGGTCTCGGCAGAGCCGATGGCGGTCACGATACCCTCACCCACACGGGCGATGATGGTCTCTTCGCCGGCACCACCCACGAGCTGACGGATGTTGGTACGCACCGTCACACGGGCTTTGGCTATCAACTGGATACCGTCTTTGGCCACAGCAGCCACCGGCGGCGTGTTGATCACCTTCGGGTTCACGGAAGTCTGGATGGCCTCCACCAGGTTACGGCCAGCCAAATCGATGGCGGTAGCAGCCTTGAAGTCCAACGGGATATTAGCCTTGTCGGCAGAAATCAGCGCATTGACGACCGCGGAGATATGACCTCCGGCCAGGTAGTGGGCCTCCAGCTGGTCACGACCCAACGGGATACCCGCCTTCGAAGCCGTGATCATGGAGTTCACGATTTTATCTGGCGGAACGCGACGCCAACGCATCAGGATCAGCTGTATCAAAGAAATATGCACACCATTTAAGATGGCGATGAACCATAGTCTCAAAGGCACCATCCAGAAAAAGAGGATGACGAGGACGACAATGGCAATGACAATAAGAATCGTACTGGTCATAATTTAAGAATTAATAGGTTTTACAAATATTTCATTTTGTTCGATCTTGACAATCTCGATCGGGGTATTGACATCCACGAAATCCTGCACGGAGGTCACCTCCACCTTCTGATCGCCGAAGAGTCCGGTGCCCTTCTGGGCCAGGCGGGAGAGTGCGACACCGGCATCACCGGGCTTCAGCTGTTCGCTAATCTCATTCATCTTGCTGTCGATCTGCGTATTAAGCTGCAACTTGCGCCATGTCTTGGTGCGCATCATAAAGTAGAACGAGAGCAGTGTCACGATGGCGACAGCGAAGATCATGATCGTGCCGGCCGTGGCGCCATAGAGGACATAGGTGGTGATGATGCCGGCGATCATGCAGAGCACGCCGAAGATAGCCACCACGCCGCCAGGGATGACCAGGAAGTCCAGGATCATCAGCAGCAGACCGACCAGGATAATGAGGATGATACTACCGATATTCATAATGGCTTAGGCAATATGGACAATATAATAGTTCTTTTTCCCTTTCTGCACCAGGATGTAATGGCCGTTCATCACCATGTCGGCATTCACGATCAGATCTTCCTTCACTTTGTTCTTGTTGATGGAGACGCCATTGTCCTTGAGCATACGGCGGGCCTCGCCCTTAGAGGCGAAGATGTTGGTATGTTCCGCGAGGAAATCCACCACGCCACAGCCGTTCTCGATCACCGTCTTGGGCACTTCCACTTGGGGTACCCCTTCAAAGACGGAGAGGAAGAGCTTCTCGGGAAGGGCGGCCAGGCTCTCGGAAGTCCCTTTGCCGAAGAGAATCTCGGAAGCATTCACGGCAGCGTTATAGTCATCCTCGGAATGGACGCGAATGGTCAGGTCTTTGGCCAAGGCTTTCTGGAGGATGCGCAGATGCGGAGCGGCATCGTGCTCCTGCTCCATCTCCTCAATCTCCTCCTTGGTGAAATGGGTGAAGATGCGGATATAGCGTTTGCTGTCATCATCGGAGCAGTTGAGCCAGAACTGATAGAAGGCATACGGGGAGGTGCGCTCGGGATCGAGCCAGATATTGCCCTTCTCGGTCTTGCCGAACTTGCCACCGTCAGCCTTGGTGATGAGCGGACAGGTCAGGGCATAGGCCTCACCGTTGAGAATACGACGGATCATCTCGGTGCCCGTGGTGATGTTACCCCATTGGTCGGAGCCGCCCAACTGCAACTTGCAGCCGTAGTTCTGATATAGATACAGGAAGTCGTAGCCCTGCACCAGCTGGTAGGAGAACTCCGTAAACGACATGCCGTCGCCTTCGCCGTTGAAGCGTTTCTTGACGGAGTCTTTCGCCATCATATAGTTGACGGTGATATGCTTGCCGATATCACGGATAAACTCCAGGAAGGAGAACTTGCTCATCCAGGTGTAGTTGTTCACCAGCTGGGCGGCCGTGGGGCCATCCGACTCGAAATCCAGGAATTTGCTCAGCTGTTTTTTGATACAGGCCTGATTATGTTTCAACGTCTCCTCGTCCAGCAGATTGCGCTCTTGGGACTTGCCGGAGGGGTCGCCGATCATGCCGGTGGCACCACCCAACAGGGCAATGGGCCGGTGACCGCAACGCTGGAAGTGGGACAACATCATGATGCCCACCAGATGGCCAATATGTAAAGAGTCCGCCGTCGGGTCGATACCCAGATAGGCGGTACTCGTCTCTTTATTCAACAATTCTTCCGTTCCAGGCATGATATTGTGCAACATGCCACGCCATTTCAGTTCTTCTACGAAATTCATCAAACTATCTATTAAAAATTAAAAAATGAAGATATTAAAGTCGCTAAACAATGTTCCTTTCATCAACATTCAGGAAGACCCTGCTAGAGAGAGAGTCTCACACACCAGTGATCGTTCTCCTTCTTCAGGTTCATGTCCTCCTCTTTCTTCTTCCCGTTAAAGCTATAGACACAGTGACAGACGGCCGTGGTATCGGTCTTCTCGGTGCAGGTGATGCTGGTGATCTCCACCTTGTTCTTCTTGACCTTCTCATACTGCTTCTCGTTCTCGTTCATCATCTTTTCAATCTGCTCAATCAGAATATGTTCTTTGGCAGGCGTGTATTTGTAGATATTGGCAAAGTCGCCTGTGTTGAAAGCCTTCAAGAACTCTTTCGTGGCATACTCGGGAGTAGTCTGATCCTCCATTTTGCAGGAGGCGCAAAGAAGCAGAGCCACCAATAAAAACAAGATATTTTTCAGTTTCATACATTAATTATTTAGAGAGCGCAAAAATAATAAATTTTGATGATTTTTGAATCCTAACACCAGTGATTATATTTTTTTTATTTTTGCGGAAAATTAATTTTTATTCTTAAAACTAAATCTTATGGCAAAATCAAGTTTACTCAAAGAATTCAAAGAGTTTGCTTTAAAAGGCAACGTTATGGACATGGCCATCGGTGTGATCATCGGCGGCGCTTTCGGTAAGATCATCACCTCCTTGGTGAATGATATCTTGATGCCGCCCATCGGATGGCTTCTCGGTGGCACGGACTTCACCAAATTGAGCCTGACGTTCCCGCAACGCAAGGTGGTAGAGACGGTCGTTGGCGAAGATGGTCTTCCCCAGACGGTGGAAAAACTGATGGACCCTGTGACTTGGAACTATGGTAACTTCCTCCAGGTGACCATCGACTTCCTCATCGTATCCATCTGTATCTTCTTGGTGGTCAAGGGCATCAACAAGCTTTCCGCCCTGCGCAAGAAAGAGCAGGAAGAGGCTCCGGCACCTGCTCCAGAACCCACTAAGGAAGAGGTTCTCCTCACTGAGATCCGCGACCTACTGAAAGAGAAATAAACCATTATTGCTCTGAAAGCCAAGTGTTTCATGAATGATGCCCTCGGTATGCCGTCTCACCGGTCACCATCACGGGGCATCATTCATTTTTCACATCATCCTTAACAACCTCCTATGGCCAGCCAACGCGAGACTTTCAACGGGCATCCTGTCTATACGCTATCTGAGATTGCGTTAAGTCTTCACAATGTTATCGAGCGCACCTATCCGCAGCCTTACTTCATCAAGGCGGAGATCCTCAAATTGAATTACTATCCGCACTCGGGTCACTGTTATCCCGAGTTGGTGGAGAAAGAGGGCGAGAAGGTCAAGGCGGAGATCCGGGGCATCATCTGGTCTTCGCAGTTCCAGCAGATCAACGAGCGTTTCAGACGCATCACGGGGGAGCCCTTGCGCGAGAACATCAACATCCTCTGCCTGGCCAAGATAGAATACAGTCCCAAGCATGGCTTAGCCTTGCACATCCAAGACATAGACCCCTCCTTCACCCTGGGCGAGCTGATGCGCAACCGGGCTGAGTGTATTGAGAAACTGAAGCGGGAGGGAGTCTTCGACAGCAACCGGAAGCTACAACTCCCTTTGTTGCCCAAGCGCATTGCCATCATCTCGGTGGAGACCAGCAAAGGGTACAGCGACTTCATCACGACGCTCACGCAGAACAAGGAGGGATTCCGCTTTGAGACCGAGCTCTTCCCATCCATCCTGCAGGGCGAGAAGGCCGTCACGGGCATCACCAGCCAGCTGTCGGTCATCGCCAGCCGGCAAGAGGAGTTCGACTGTGTAGTCATTGTCAGAGGCGGTGGCGGCGACGTGGGGCTCAGCTGTTATGACGACTACCAGCTGGCGCGGGGTGTGGCCACCTTCCCCCTGCCCATCCTGACCGGCATCGGCCACTCCACCAACCTCACGGTGGTGGACATGGTTGCCCACACCCACAAGATCACCCCGACCGACGTCGCGTTCACCATCCTGCAAGCCTTCCAGGACTTCAACGAGAAGGTCAACAGCTGTCGCACACGCATCGCGGAATGCGCACAGCGAGTCGTAGCCGGCCAGAAGCTGTTGCTGGCAGAGACGGAAGGACGCTTCAGAAGGAACGCCGACATGCTGCTCCACCAGCACGCACAGCGTCTGTGGCAGCTATCGCAAAGCGTGGCACTCTCCGCCAGAGAGCTCACCATTCGTCAACGCAACCTCCTGGATGGCTTCACGGAGACCCTCCATCGCGCGGGTGAAGTTCGCCTGCAACAGGAAAGTGAACATCTCAACCGCCTAGCCAGCCAACTATCCAGCGACACCGCCAGATGTCTGACCATGGAAAACAAAACATTGGAGACCTTAGCAGAGAAGATTGCCCTACTCCACCCCGACAACATTCTGAAGCGGGGTTTCAGCATCACCCGTCATAACGGGAAAGCCGTCACGCAAGCATCACAACTGAAAAAAGGGGACATCCTCACCACGCACTTCCACCAAGGAAATATTGAGAGCGTGGTAGAATCATAACATCAGCAGTACCAGCAGAAAAGATATCAAGGGATAGACCGTCAGGAGTATGGAATCCATACGATCCAGCACGCCGCCGTGCCCCGGGATGAGATTGCCGGAGTCCTTGACGCCTGCCTGCCGTTTCAGCAGCGACTCCAGCAGGTCGCCCATCGTCGCCAGCAGCGAGGTGAAGAAGCCGAACAACATCCAGCCATACCAGTGGAACGTGCCTCCCGGGATGATCTGGTCGGCCCAAAGCCAACCGGCCAGCAGCGAGGCACCCATGGTAAACACAAAGCCTGTCACCGTGCCCTCCCAAGTCTTGTTGGGGGATATGCGTTCCGTCATCTTATGGCGCCCGTAGAGACTTCCTCCCAGATAGGCAAATGTGTCGTTGATCCAAATCAGCACAAATATCAGCAGCACCACGTCGCCCATTCCTTCATGCAGGCAGGAGTTGGTCATCAGGCACAGCGGCATAATGATCCACAGCATGGCGAACAGCGAGAGACCGACACTTTGCGCGGCAGCTGACTTATGCCGAACCAGGGCAAGCATCGCCAACAGCAGAAAGGTGGCGAGCAGGAAGTGGAACAGCTGATACGACCCGATAGGAAGCATGGGCGAGATGCGGGTGAGCAGCAGCATGAGGTAAATCAAGAAGGTGAGGGCCATCAGCACATTGCGTGACAGGGTATCCTCGGCCTGCGGATCTGTCATCTTATAATACTCCGCCAAGCCAATGATGGTCAGGAAGCACATCAGCGGGATCATGACAACCGGATAGAGGGTGGACACCACCATCAGGGAGGCATACACAGCCCCCGACAGAGTCCTGACAATTAATCGTTTCAGTTTCCCTTCAGCCATCTTTCTCTCTCCTATTCCACATCATCTTGAACCATGAAGACAAAGAAGCGGGGATTTTGAGGGGTATAGACAGGTTTACCCTCCTCATTGGTCACCAGTTCCGGGGTCACAAATTCCACGATTGCATTATGTGCCTGTTCGCCCAGGGAATGTTGGTACACCATGGCGGCGGCATGATTCGGGAAGACGCAGCGGGAGCGGGTCATCACCACGACATCCTTGGCGATATTCTTGATGGAGGAATAGAGGATTGTTCGCGGGGAGAAGCCGATGCTGCCGGAGCAGGCCACCAGCATATCCGAGAACACCAAGGCCACATCTGCAGGTTCATTATAGGGCACCACCTGCACAAAGGGGATCTCCCTTTTAGTCAGGAAGTGGTGAAGGTTGGGGGTCAGAGCGGCGACGGTCTGGTATTTCTGTTTTTTCAGAAAGAGTTCGAGATTGGTGTAAATCTGGTCTTTGGGAAAGGGGAAGAACTTGCCACCGGCGGCACGGAAATGGGATACGAACTCATCCACGATAGGTTGGTTGAATTCGGAGAAGAACATATTTTTCTCCAGGTTCTGTTCCACCTGAAGGGTCTTTATCTGATTGGTGTCGCGTATTTCCTTTCGGATAAGATCCTTAGGATTCTCACTATGTAATCTGTCTGAGTCCATTATGATTCGGGGGTATTGTTGGTTAAGGTGTCGGTTTCAGGGGTTTGGGGTTGTTCCGCGGTCGGAGGGGCCGTCGTCTCGGGAACGGCTTGGGGTTCCTCCTTGGCGAATGGACGGGGACCGAGCACGCGTTCCACGTCTTCCGCGAAGATCACCTCCCTGTCGAGGAGTTGCTGGGCCAGTTGTGACAGCTGGTCCTTATGCTCGGCGAGAATACTCTTGGCGCGGGCATAGCAGTCTTCCACGAGGTCATGGACCTGTTGGTCGATGTCCTGGGCGGTCTTTTCGCTATATGGCTTCCCAAAGGCGAACTCCTGCTGGCCGGTGGAGTCGTAATAGCTCACGTTGCCGATCTTTTTGTCGAGGCCATAATAGACGACCATGGCGTAGGCCATCTTGGTCGTTCTCTCCAGGTCGTTAAGGGCGCCGGTGGAGACTTGTCCGAAGACGACCTCTTCTGCCGCGCGGCCACCCAGCAGAGCCGTCATCTCATCCACCATCTGGTCATAGTTGGTGAGTTGGCGTTCTTCGGGCAGGTACCATGCAGCGCCGAGGGCTTTGCCGCGGGGCACGATGGTGACCTTCACCAGCGGGGAGGCATAGCGGATGAGCCAGCTGACAGTAGCATGGCCAGCCTCATGGAAGGCCACGGCGCGTTTCTCCTCTGGGGTGAAGACACTGCTGCGGCGCTCCAGGCCGCCGATGATACGATCGACAGCGGCGAGGAAGTCCTCCTTCTCCACACACTCTTTGTCTTTACGGGCAGCGATCAAGGCAGCCTCGTTACACACATTGGCGATATCGGCACCTGAGAAGCCGGGGGTCTGTTTGGCAAAGAAGTCCAAATCGACATCGGGTCCGATCTTGATATTGCGCACGTGGACACCGAAGATGCCACGGCGTTCGTTGAGGTTGGGCAGTTCCACCTGGATCTGACGGTCAAAACGGCCGGCACGCAACAGGGCACGGTCGAGGATGTCGGCGCGGTTGGTGGCCGCCATGATGATGACCCCCGCATTGGTCGAGAAGCCATCCATCTCCGTCAGCAGCTGGTTGAGGGTACTCTCGCGCTCGTCGTTGACATTGCTCATGGCATTCTTGCCACGGGCACGTCCGATAGCGTCAATCTCATCGATAAAGATGATACAGGGAGCCTTCTCCTTGGCCGTCTTGAAGAGGTCGCGGACACGCGAGGCGCCGACGCCGACAAACATCTCCACGAAGTCGGAACCTGACAGGGAGAAGAAGGGCACCTTGGCTTCACCAGCCACCGCCTTGGCCAAAAGGGTCTTACCCGTTCCGGGAGGGCCTACCAGCAAGACACCCTTGGGGATCTTGCCACCCAACACGGTATATTTCTTCGGATTCTTCAGGAAATCCACCACCTCTTCGATCTCGAACTTGGCGCCTTCCAAGCCGGCCACATCCTTGAAGGTGACCAGTTGTCCCGACTTCTCATCAAACTCTTGGGCCCGGGACTTGCCAATGCTGAAGATATTGCCGCCTCCGGGGCCGGAGCCACCTCGCATGGAACGCATCCACATCACCATCATACCCACAATCAACAACATGGGCAGGAACCAGATCATCAAGTCAAAGCCCCAATTGCGGGAATTGTCTTGCTTGACCGGGAAGTCGTAACTGTCAATCAGGTCGGTCTCTGTCAAGGTGGTGTCGGCCGCCATCGCTTTCTTGATGGCGGTAGCTTTGATATCTTTCAGTTCATCCTGAAAGGAGGCATAGTCGCCCACGGAGAGGAAATATTGAGGGCCGTCCACATTCTTGCTGACGCTCTCATAACGCGACTGCTTCAGGGCATCCTTGGTCAGGTAGACATTCGCCCGATGGCTCTTATTCACATACTCCACGTGTTCCACATCCCGGTTCTCGACCATCTGTTTGAACTGGGTGTTGTCAATCTCCTGCATAGAGGTATTGGTTGACATCAGGAAATAGAGCCCGATGGCGACCGCAATAAGTATATATATGTATGACAGGGTAGCAGAAGTCTTGTCTTTGGAGTTGCGCGGATTCCCCTTGCCATTATTCTTGTTGAAGGGGTTGGTTCTATTCTGCGGCATATTCAGATTCTATTATTTCAGGTTAAAAAGATTGTACTTCGGCATCGCTCCACAAAGCCTCGATTTTATAATACTCACGGGCTTCGGGTTGGAAGATGTGCACCAATATGTTGAAATAGTCCAACAGCACCCACTCGCAGTTCTCGAGTCCTTCCAGATGGACGGGTTTGATGCCCGCGACCCGCTGGGTGGTCTCCTGGACAAAATCGCACAACGTCTCCACATGCGGTTTGGAGTTGCCGGTACAGACGATAAAATAATCAAAATAGGCGTGGTGGACCTTTTTAAGATTCATGCATTTGATATCAACGCCCTGTTTCTCTATGAGCGCTTGTATGATGAGTTCCTCCAGATTACCCTCGAACGGGGTGCCTTCAAATTTCACTTTTTTTCTTGTTGCCATATCCTCTAAAAAAAACGGTGCAAATGTACATTTTTTTTTTATTTTTGCGGCTTAATTTTTAAAACCATTCTATATGAAAAATACTCTATTCTCTGTTTTCGCAACGGCAGTCTGTCTTTTTGCGTTCATCACGGTTCAAGCCCAAAAGGATATCAAGCCTTACACTTTCACCCATCAAAACATCTCCTATGACGTGGATCAGCACATCCTGCCTGCTTTAGATATAGAGGAATTATACAGAGAGGATGCCATCAATTCAGAAAAAGGGACCCCGCTTCGCGTTGGTGTTGTCCGCAATGTCAGCTACACCTTTGAGAACAGCGGTCGTCTCGACATCCTGCCGGACGGTTCCAGGCTGTGGCGACTGGACATCAAGTCTGAGGGTGCCTATATGATCGACATTTTCTTCTCCACCTTCAACATCCCTGAGGGTGCCACTTTCCACATCTACAGTGGTGACCGCAGTCAGTTGACCGGCAGTTACACCAACGAGGACGTCCAGTCCAACGGCGTCTTGGCGGCTGACGATATCTTGGGAGACGAAGCCATCTTGGAATACTATGAGCCGGCGGACGTTCCTTTCCACGGTGTCATAGAGGTTGACCGTGTCAGCCACATCTATCGTGACGTATTCCGCGCCAGCGAAGAGGACGAGAAGGGCCACTGGGGCAATGCCGATGGCGATTGTCACATCAACGTGGTATGTCCCGAAGCAGCTACTTGGCACGATCAGGCCAGCTCTGTCGTCTGCATCCAGATCACTGGCAACACGGGCACCTACATGTGTTCCGGCGCCATGATTAACAACGTGCGTCAGGACCGCACGCCCTACTGTCTTACGGCCAACCACTGTCTGGACGGAACCTCTTCGACATTCAAGTTCTATTTCTTCTATCAGACCAACACATGCGCTGGCGCTGGCGGCTATTTCAACCGTGTATGCAATGGCGGTGAAATCAAAGCTCGTGCTAACCTGAATAGCAGTTCCGACTTCATGTTGCTGTTGCTTACGGGCACGCTGGGACAGGTATATCGTGACAGTATCGTCTTTGCCGGCTGGGACGCCACCGGTACCGCTTCGGCAGGTGTGGGCATCCACCACCCTGGCGGTGACAATAAGAAGATCAGCTGGGTGAGAAGCGTCACGGGCACCTCTTCCTCCAAATACTGGACCGCCCATTGGTACACAAACCCGAACAAAGGCGTCACCGAGCAAGGTTCTTCCGGTTCTCCGCTCTTCAACGCCAACGGCCTCATCATCGGCGACCTCAGCAACGGCTCCAGCGCCTGCGATTATCCTCAGGGGACCGACAACTACGGCAAGATCTCCTATTCCTGGCTGAACGGCAACACCAACTCCAACGCTGCCAAGCTGAAACCGTGGCTCGACCCTGACAATACAGGAACCTTGATCCTTAGAGGTATGAACTACAATGGCACCCCTGCAGGCATCATCGACCGTCCTTCCGACGTGCAAACCTTCGGTCTGCAGCCGAACCCCAGCAACGGACAAGTGACCATCACCGGCAGTTTCGAGAGCACCGATGGCACCTGCCTCATCTACAATGCCATGGGACAGCTTGTGGAGAGCATGGAAGTGAGCCTTGACACTCCCTGCCAGCTGAACCTTAGCCATCTGCCCAATGGCGTCTACATGATGCACATCAACAGCGACAGCAAGACCTATCGCGCCAAAATGGTCATCACCCAATAGTCGTGCCTTCCGTCACCCTGTCAACGGCCTATCTACCTCCCATTGAATATGTCTCTATCCTACTAAAAGAGAATGTTCAATTGGAATATTGTGAACATTTTCAGAAACAGAGCTTCCGTAACCGCGCCCGCATCCTGACAGGCAACGGCACCATCACGCTTTCCATACCCGTCATCAACGGGAACAAAGAGTTTCCGATCACGGAGGCCCGCATCGACTATCGGACATCCTGGCAACGCGACCACTGGCGCACCATCGTTTCCGCCTATAACAGCAGTCCCTACTTCCTCTATTATCAGGATGCGCTCAGACCATTTTACGAGCAGACCTTCACCCTGCTGACAGAATTTAACGAGGAGCTACTCAAGACCCTCTGCCGGCTGATGCAGATCCCCTGCCAATGGACCAAGACCACCGCATACGCTCGGGAATTGGAACCGGACCTGCGCACCCTCATCCACCCGAAGAGGCAGCAGGAGGCCGACTATCCGTTTCGTCTGAAAGACCCCTATCCGCAAGTCTTCAGCGACCGTTTCGGATTCACCCCCAACCTGTCCATTCTGGACCTACTCTTCAACGAAGGGCCCAACGCTCTCTCCTATCTCAAACATCATTGCCCGTGTTAAAAGATGACATCCAAGTTCAACATATCATCCTATGCCAAACGTGTGATAAGAAAAATCTACAATTGGTTTTTCTACTCCCATGAGATGTTTGATGACGAGGTAATGCAGTTCCGCATCTCCAAAAGGCGCCAGAACAACATCAAGTATCGGGCCACGCGAAGTCTGTTCAACTTGAGCATCAAGGATTCAGACGATGTGTTCAAATATATCCTGCTGGCCATGATGATTGTGATGTTTTTTGTGATGGCACTCATGAGTCGCCATGTGGGCATTTCCGACCGCGAGGTAGAGCAGAACAAATACACAGAACTGATCTACAATCATTTTCATCACATCGGGGATCCCGACGCCTACAAGGAGCATCCTTATGCCAGCACACAAGCTCAATATATCGACCTGCTCATATTCTCTGTCGGGAAGATGATACATGCCAAGGATATATTTATCGCCAAGCATCTGATCAGCGCCATCTTCGGCTGGCTGCTCATCCTCTATCTTTCCATTTTGATGCGACGGGCCTACAACTGGCGGGCGGCCTTCTTCACAGCATTTTTCCTTTTCATCTCTCCGCGATTTTTGGGATATGCTGTCAGCAACCTCACCGACGTCACCTTCGCCTTTGCCTTCGTCTTCACCATCACCCAACTATACTATTTCTGCCGTGAGATTCCAGTGATCCGCATATTCCGTGTGATCAAAATCGTCCTCGGCATGATTATCGCATTGTCCACCTTCAACGCAGGCTTTGTACTCATCCACTTCCTGTTCGTCTTCTCCCTTCTCAACTTCTTCATATACAACCCCATCAGGAAGTTCTTCACCTTAGAGTATCTGAAGTCATTGGGAGTTTTGCTACTCCTGTTGGTGGGCATCACGAGCGTTGTGTACCTGACCCATGCCATCGGCACCCATTTTCTCGTCAAGTCGTTAGTTTCACCGAGGGACGCCTTTTCGTTGCTCACCCTCAACTATCCAGTGGCAGACAACCAATTGTTTTCCGGCAAGATCATCGGACCCGACAACTTCCCCAGTCGTTATTTTCTGCAGTTCCTTTTCATCACCATTCCGGTGGTCGTGCTGATCGGGTTCATCCTTTTCTTTGTCTTCCTGCGCAGCGCGGTCCGCACTTTGAAGCCCTACTCCATCTTCATCTTCCTGTATACCTTTTTCTTCTGCATACACCGAGTGCGGAACAGCTACATGAACCCAGAGACCATGTGGGCGATCTATTTTGCCATCTATCCGCTGTTCATGCTGATTGCTGCCGGCGGAGTGGAGAATGCGATGCGCAGCATCCACGATGTCTACACCAACACGGTGGTCGTCGGGCTTATCGCCTTGTTTTCGATTCTTCCGATACGCCATATAGCCTTCAACCAACCGTTGACCTTCATCTACTTCAACGAGTTGTCGGGCGGCATCCACAATGCCTACGCCAAATACACCATCCAGTACGACAACGAAGCCAACAAGCTCTCCATGTATTGGCTTCGGGATTATATCAGTCACCATCCCTGGAAAAGCAATCCCGACTATCATTGGAAGATAGCCACTGACGGGAATCAGGCATGCAACCTGTTTTTCGCCGACTACCCGCAGGCCGAGATCATGCACCAGCCCTACAGCAAATCCGACACCACCTGGGACTACTACGTCACTTTCTGCAACGAGGTGCCGGCGACCCTGCTGCGGAACGGACTGTGGCCCACGGACTCCACCCTCAAGACCTTCCGCCTGGAGAACATGCCTGTTGCGGCCATCTACAAAAACGAGTATCGGGAGCGCCAACGCCTTCTGCTTGACAGCGTCGCACAAGCATTGAACGACAGCATCTTAGAAGCCCAGGCAGAGATCCAACCCTTAAAATAACATCCAGGGCACAGGGCACACCCGTCAGCACAGGTGGCGACCAACATTTCAAAAACATTTCATGAAGGTCATTTTCTTTCAATTCTTTTTATTACTTTTGCGGCCCAAATAAACATCAAGATGAAAAAGATAACAACATTATGTCTTTGCCTTGTTTTAATAGGCATCAGCACAACCCTTAAATCTCAAACAGAAATGACAACAGAAGAAAAGTACAGTTATGCCATTGGTGCAAACATGGGCACCAACCTGAAAAACGACGGTGTGTCCATAGACACGGAGGCTTATCTAAAAGGCCTTCGCGATGGTTTGGCAGGGAACAATCAATTCAGCGAGCAGCAGATGCAGGAGATCTTCCAGCAGTTGCAGCAAATGATCATGGATAACCGCAACAACTTGGCCAATGCGGAGAAGGCTATGGGCAAGAAGTTCTTGGAAGACAACAAAAATAAGGAGGGTGTGCATGTTACCCCTTCGGGTCTTCAGTACAAAGTGATTAATGAAGGTAGCGGTCCGAAGCCGACAGCCACCAGCGAAGTTACGGTTCACTACAAGGGAACCCTGTTAGACGGCACCGTATTCGACTCTACTGAGAAGAGTGGCCAACCGATATCCTTCCCGCTTGACAGAGTTATTCCGGGATGGACAGAAGGTTTGCAGTTGATGAGTCCGGGAGCAAAATATATCTTCTACATCCCTTCCGAGTTAGCATATGGTGACCAAGGGGCTCCTGGTGCTATCCCAGGTGGTGCGACCTTGATTTTTGAAGTGGAGTTGCTGTCCTTCAAATAAAGTACGCATAGGCAAGCAATAGAGAGCGGGTCGAGAGGCCTGCTCTTTTTTTTTAGGGAGAGGATGGGGTATTTCCAAAAACGATTTCAATCAATAGATACCTGTTGACCGGGAACCCATGAAATTAAGCATCATCCCGTCACAGCGGAACTATCATTTTGGCCTTACAACATTATAGGGAACCTGTTGAAACATCTTACCAAGCGCATCGCCGAATCTTTCTTCTTGGGATGACCGGCGCTTTTTATAACGGAACAAAGCCTCATAAATATATCTATGAAATAGACTTGATGAGATAAAATGATAAACTCCCATCACCATACGCTTAAGCTGTAACCAGAAAGCATCTATGACACCATTATTTCTGATCGTATTATTTCCTGACGATAACGGATAAGGATCTTCCACATGATATCGTACAAACTCACTCTCATCCAAACTCTGATAACAGATTCTTTCATCAGTAAATATACGGGATCCTTCGTTCAAATATTTAAATAGAAAAGGATGAAGTTGATGTGGTTTATTGGCAATTCTGACCCTAAAAAAACGGTTTTTTCGACTTTTCATGCATCGAATCGTCCCCAAAACCTTATCCGGGTAGTCATCCTCAACATCATTTAACAAGATTCTGATTTTCTGCAACATAAACCAAGCTGTTTTTTGCGTAACACCTAAAACCACAGCCAAATTACAAGAAGAGATTCCTATTTTACTATTTACGAACAAATAAATCGCTTTGAACCAGATTATTAATGGCAGTTTCGTGTTTTGGAATATAGTACCCACCAAGACTGAAAAGGTGTTCCCACAAGATGCGCATACATAGCGTCCATCCTTCTTCCTATAAACTTTATTGCAATGACAGTACGGGCATTTCGGGTTGTCATCCCATCGCACCGAAGCAAGATAATCCTTACATTTTTGATTGGAGCAAAAAAATGAAGAAAGTTCCTCAAGAGATTTAAATGTTTCAAACAATTTACTTTTCATAGTTAATTAATTTTATTTAATACTATATTTTATTTTACTTTGCAAATATAAAACAAAACAAATAAATTGTCAACACAAAAAATAAGTATTCAAATCGCTAATACTTAGTCGATTAATATTGCTATGGTCAACTGGTATCTATTGGAAATAATGATTTATTCGCAGGTATTCATATAAAAATTATTAACAGACCCCTCCCCACCCTTTCCACATCTCACTCGTTTTTTGTATTTTCGCAGCCTAAAAACACACCCTCATCATGTCATTAGAATCCACCCTTTCCACCGCCCTTCAAGAAACCCTCTTGAACCTCTATCAAATTAACATAGACGCCGACCCGAAACTCATCCAACCGACCCGCAAGGAGTTCTCCGGCGACCGTACCATCGTGGTATTCCCCTATGTCAAACAAGCCCGCAAGGCCCCCGACATGGTCGCCAACGAAATCGGGACCCATCTATGCCAAGCCTTGGAGTTCATCGATTCCTACAATGTGGTGAAAGGGTACTTGAACATTACCCTCAAAGACTCTTTCTGGAGCAGCTACCTTTCAACTAACTTCAACGAAGACAGTTACGGACTCGTCCCCACAGTGAACGAGGCTCCCATACTCATAGAGTACTCCTCCCCTAACACCAACAAGCCCTTGCATCTGGGCCATGTCCGCAACAACCTCTTGGGACACTCCGTCTCCAAAATCGCCATGGCCTGCGGACACCCCGTCGTGCAGGTCAACTTGGTCAATGACCGCGGCATCCACATCTGCAAGTCCATGGTGGCCTGGCTGCGCTACGGCAACGGGGAAAACCCCGAAAGCAGCGGCATCAAGGGCGATCATCTGGTGGGTAACTACTATGTGGCCTTCGACAAGCACTACAAAGAGGAGCAGCAACAACTCATCGCCCAAGGACTCACTCCGGAAGAGGCTGAGAAACAGGCCCCCATCATGCTGGAAGCCCGTGAGATGTTGCGCCAATGGGAGGCGGGCGACCCGACCGTCCGCGCCCTCTGGCAACAGATGAACAGCTGGGTATATGCCGGCTTCGACCAGACCTACCAACGCCTCGGCATCCACTTCGACAAGGTGTATCACGAATCAGAGACCTACCTCCTGGGCAAGGCATTAGTCGAAGAAGGTCTCTCCAAGGGCGTTTTCTACAAACACGAGGATGGCTCC
>JAFYEU010000091.1 GCA_017544105.1 Bacteroidales bacterium | reverse complement strand
TTTTTTGTCAATTAAAATAATTTATTTAATTTTGCAGCGAAATTAAAACAACAATTTAATATGAATATAAGAGATAATGTTAAGAGATGTTGCGACTTACGGGGAATAACCCAGAAAGAACTGGCCGCAAAATTGGGAGTGACTGACATCAGTCTCAACGCCACGCTCAAAGAAGGCAGAGACCCGCGCGTCAGCACCGTGAAGAAAATCGCCGATGCCTTGGAGGTGGACATCGCCGAGTTGCTCTCCGACCGTCCGCAGCAGACCGCCGAGCCGGAGGTGGTGCATGTTCCGTACATCCGCTGCCCCCATTGCGGCAGGGAGATAGACGTGTTTGTCAAGCCCCGCGAGGAGCATCAAGCCTGACCAAATCCGCGACATACGGACATAAAAAAAGCCCGCACACTGGCGGGCTTTAACTCATGTTCCCATCAATCAAAACGGGACATCCTCCTCTTCCATCATTCCCTCTTCGGCACTCTGGACGATCCTGGTCTCTACGGAGAATTGCATGTCCTGCAGCTCCTCAAAAGACAAGAGCTTGCGATACTTGTCCTGCATAGGACTTTCTCCGAGCATCTCCACATTCACCATCTGATATATCCGCATCAGCCAATCTCGTATCTCCGATGGAACGAGTTCTGGATACGCATCGTCTTTAGTCACGAAAAAACGTGCCGCCAGAACCTTGTTCAATTCGGCAAACCGCACTATGGCTTCGGCCATTCCCAACTGTCCCATCGCCCATAAAGCCAGTCCCACACCATCAAAGGAGAGAAGCGAGCGGTCGTGGCCAATGCGTGGCTTGTCTTCTATGCCGAAATACCTCGGAAGATAGAATCCCTTCACATCCAGCCAATAGTTCCAGTAATAAGTTCCATCCAGACCTCGGAAGTCATCTATCCGAAAGTATTCTTTGTCCTCGGCATTGAAACGGACGACTGAATCATTGACCTCACCCCGTGTCAGAATATACGACACTTCCGATGCTATGCTTCTGTACATCATCTCTTCGATGTCGCTATATCTCTCTTCCATTCTCAATGAAAGGATTGTCCTCAACTTCTCCGTGGGGGTGAGCCGGTCAAGACGCACCTCTTCTGGATGCTCTGCCCCAATGCGTTTGTACACCCAATCCAGTCCTTTGATACTCGCAAGCCTATCCCTATGGCGATAGATGTACTCCGTAGGGAAATGCGCCAGTATCACCGTGGCGGCATCGTCATCCCCCGACTCGAAGGCTTGCGCCACACCCTCGGAATAGCACTCTTCCCAATATCTGCTGATTTTGGAGTATGCCCACTGGCGTTCTTTCTTGGTCGGCTGATGTAGCATGAAGAGGACAATCTTTCTCTTGCCGTTCTCCGAGGCAAGCCGGTACCTGGTCTTCAACTGTTCCCGAAGCAATCCCTTACGCTTGCACCCCTCGGATGACAGTTCCTTCATCGTGGCCTCGATGGGTTTGTTCTGCTTCTGTGCGAGGCGGTGTTCCAATCCTCTGCGCCTGACGAGACCGAGGAACATGCTGTAACGTGGACTGCCGTTTCTCTCGCGACCGACCACCATAGCAACGCCTCTGTTGAAGTAATAATCCTCCACAAGGTCAAGCAGTTCATTGTCAGGGAGCGTCACGGCGAGGGTGTATACCACCTTGTTGGAGCCGTGGCTGTCCTGCTGCCAGTATTCATCTATCCGTTTCCTTGTCTCTTTCGGTGTCATTGTGCGTGGTTTTTGTTATGAAAAATCCAGGTCGTTGTCGGTGGGCATTTGAGGCGGAATGTACGGCGGCTCCGTCTTGTCTTCTATTACCGGAGGCAAAATGGGGTTGCCGTCATTGTCCACCTGCATCTCACCAGCAGGGTTGTCGAAGTTGTCATTCGGCTTTATCTCCGCGTTCATCTTGGAGTCGTATATCACCGGCTCGTTGAATACAGGGAAATCACGGAACCTCACGTACTTGCCCTCAAACATCAGCGGACACACTCCCGTGTCGCCGGAACGGAACTTCAATATATGGATGTTGGCCAGATTCACAGTGCTGTTACCATTCTCATCTTGCTCCATACCATATTTCTCCGGCCTGTGGATAGCCATCACAATGTCCGCATCCTGCTCGATGGCACCCGACTCACGCAAGTCCGACAACATAGGTATGGCCATTGGGCGGTCCTCCACCTTACGACTGAGCTGCGACATGGCAAGCACGGGAATTTCCAACTCCTTCGACATCTCCTTCAACTGGCGAGAGATGTTGCTGATTTCCTGCTCACGGTTACGGTTTCTGTTGGCATCGGGCGCACCGTTCATCAACTGGAGATAGTCGATGAACACCATCTTGATGCCGTAACGCTGTTTCAGCCTACGGCATTTTGCGCGCATCTGGAAGATGTCAATTCCAGCGCTGTCGTCAATGTAAAGCGGAGCCTTTCTCAAACTCAATATCTTGTCGGCCATACGTTCTTTCTCAAACTTGTTCAGATTGGCTGACTTACGTAGCCTGCTGGCCGGTATCTCCGTCTCCGCCGACAACAGACGCGCCACCAGCTCGTCTCCAGTCATCTCCAGAGAGAAGTAGGCCACAGGCTTATGGAAGTTTACGGCGATATTCTTTGCCATCGTGAGGCCGCAAGCCGTTTTGCCCATAGCAGGACGGGCGGCAAGAATGATAAGGGTACCTGGCTGGAATCCCGCTATGCGGCGGTCAAGTTCCATGAAGCCAGACAATACGCTGCGGTCATCCTCCGGCTTTTCCGACAGAAACGTCTTCTGCGCATTGCTCATCAGAGAGTCCATGCTTTGGCTGTCGCGGCTGAAACTCTTCTCGCTCACTTCCATCAAACCCTTTTGCGCATCGTCAAGCAGTTGCACCACATCGCACGTTTCATCGTAGGCCGCCTTGATACTTTCCGTAGAGGTACGTATCACCTCGCGCTGCATATATTTCTCCGTCAGGATCTGCAAGTGGTATTCCATGTGGGCGGCGGACACCACATTGGATGTGAGCTGCGAGATATAGAATGCGCCTCCCGCAGCCTCCAGATTTCCCTCTCTGCGCAGTTCCTCCACCACCGTCAGCATATCCACGTCATACTTGCAGTTCATCAGCATCCGTATGGCGGAGAAGATGATTTGATGCTCCGTCTTGTAAAACAGCCCCTCGTGCATATCGTATATATGACCGAACAGGGCCTCCTGGTCGAGCATCATCGCCCCCAGTACGCTTTTCTCCAACTCCACGGCCTGCGGCGGCACCATGCCGTTTATCTCACCCGCCTGCGCGAAGGTGAGCCGCGTTTTCCTTCTTTGTAATGTATTAGTGTTTTCCATATTGTGCTTGCAGTGTTATTATACTATTGTCCATATTTCATTATCTTATAGATTTTATCCGCTTGATCCTGGCTGCGGAAGGCCAGATTGTCCAAACCGTCGAAGAACTCCTTGGAGGGTTCCCGATGCCGCTCTTCCCGATGCAATGCCACGAGATACGCCGCGAATACCTTCTCCACCAGAGACTCCAACACACCATCCTCTGGATAGCGGCGGTAGTCGTAGTCCGTGAAGTTGTCAAAGCCCCACCACTCGATGAACTCCGCCAGCCGTGGCCACAGACCGCCGAGCCGGATGAACGCCTTCACCATCGCGGAATAGGACTCCGACGGCTTATCGAATGGCATCTCTCTAATGGTGGAGAACAGCACATCACAGAACTGCGGCGTGAACCATTGCATCTGCCAACTGTCGGAGACTATGTCACGCACCGGCCACGCCACGGCACCCCAGAGTTTCTTGTCATCCTGCGGAACATCCAGTTCCTTGAACTCTTCCAGCAACTGTATGAACTTATTCCTGGCATAAGCCCGCGCGTTGGCTTTCATCATCTTAATCAGAAGCCACGCAATGGTGTTCTTCGGCCACCGAAGATTGGGGTTGGCATCCCAGTCCGCACGCGCTATCTTGTAGGCGGCGGAGTAATCCTCAAGGTCTTGGAAGTATTTCATCTGTTTGTACGACATACACTTTACAATTCTTGGTATTCCCACCTATTCAGATATGTACTGTATTTATAGTAGCCCACCATAGTGCCGCTGGCGTTATACACCTCGTACCGTTCAAGATACTCATTCCATTTGCGGTAGCCTATGACATTGCCCTGTGAGTCCTTGATGTCTTCTCGGTCGAGGTACTGGTTGTGATTTCGCGTACTCTGAATATTGCCAGTCGGCGACTTCGTCTCTGTGCGGTCAAGGTACTGGTTCTTGCTTTCCGTCTTAATAAGCGTACCATAGGAGTTGTAATACTCGATACGGTTGAGATAGGTGTTTTCCTTGGCATATCCAACCATATTTCCGTTTGCATCGTAGAACTCCGTCCGATTAAGATAACTGTTCCATTTCTGGGTGTAACTCTGCGCTGATACAACGCCCGTGGCTATCATAAGCGCCACAAATAATAAAAGTTTCTTCATAATGTTGTATTTAATGATTTTCAATTATTTTCTGTTTTTATCTTATCTGGTAGTCTGAATGTTATAGTGAGGTTTCCCAAATCAATAGAGGCATTGAGTAGCCTCATCAGAAACATCCCGATGATGCCGTTCATACCCAAACCACACTCCCGAAGAGATTCGTTGATTGCCTTGGTATCAGTACCGGCGCATGGTATGTCGGTCAACAGCACAGCGTTAAGGTTGAATGCCACATTATATGAGTGTGATACAGAGGAGTTTCCCATAAGCGACGTGGCATTGTTTATGATAGGAGGTATCTCCTCAGCACCTATCTCCTTGGCAAATGTCTCGTCGATGAAGCAGACATTAGCCCCCGTGTCCACAAGGAAGTACCCCTCGCGGTCGTTCACGATGAGTTTAACCAACGGCATATCAGCTGTTTTTACCCCTTCCTCAAAAGATAAATTCAATTCCATTTCTTTAATTATTAGTCTATTACAAGTTTTTGTATTGCTGCTTGTGTTCTGGCATCACGCTAACTTTCATATTCTGTAGCCCCTTGTGTTCCGACCTTCCTCGGCTCGTCCGTCTGCAAAAATAAGGCATAAAACAATACCCTTTTTCAACATCGGCCTGAAGTTATAAACTCCGAGTATCATACAGTATAACAGCAAAATACATTTCAATTATATTCATCTTGTTTTCAGTCCTCAAGCCTTACACCCCTCTCCAAGCACCACGTTGCCAGCGTCGGATTTTTTTATCAACACCGCCCTCGGACGGCTTCTTATGAACAGGTTGAAAACTTTCTCCGTCAGAAGGGCGTGTTGTCATCGTCCCACGGCAGGTCGTTCTCATGTGGGAGCATCTCTGGCGGCTGGTTTTGTGTTTGTTCCGTACCGCCTTGGGGATTCCAGGTATAGGTCGGCGCGACATTGACGGGGGGCGTGCCTGCAGGTGGTGGAGTTGTCGCAGCAGCAGCCACATACTGCATGATGTTGAAGCACCGCAGCGTAGTGTAGTAGTTACCGTTTCTGGCCTCACGGCTCTCGGCGTAGAAACTGACCCTTACCGGCACTCCGATATTGATGCCATTAAGCATCGAAAGACGCTCCTCTCCGAACAGCTCAAATGCCACTGGACGCGGATAGTCGCCGTCACGCATGATGACGAAACCGCCCTTCATCTTCTTGGTGCCGTCTCCAAACGTCACCTCCTCCTGCTGGAGGATTCTGTACATTGTTCCGTTGATTTCCATTTTATCGTTTTTTTGCAAAGATACAAGTTTATCTAATTATATTTCTGTCATTTAGACTGGATTGTACAAACCATATCACCTAATGTTTGAAATCCGTCATATCGGCAGTTTTCATACAACAACCCCACCTCTTTTCGGGATGCAAAAATATAGAAATAGCCATCTCGACCTTGAGCTGTGCAAGGCTTGCATTCCTAATTCATTCTTTTTTCGTATCTTTGCAGCAAAATTATAGAAGAATATGGCTTGGTATTATATTGTCCTTATTGGTGTTGGAGTGCTGTTGACGGCATATCTGGCATTCGTCATACACCAAACTCTACGGGGTCATTTAGTCAGTTGGGACAACACTTTCCGTGGTTTCCTGCAAGCCGTACACTATGTATTCGACTATTATCTGATTAAATGGAATATAAGGCATCCATATAAGACCGAAAAAAGAAGAAAAAGAGAGGACAAGGCAAAAGCCAGACTATACAAGGTCTGGGAGATGGCGGAAGAAAACTGCCATTTTATATTTGCGGTTTTGTTTGTCACAACACTGATAATCACACTCTGCACAGGCATAAAATGGATGTATATTCCAGCCGGAGCATGTCTGCTGGCCACGATACTCACCGCACCCATTTTCAAGCATAAAGACTTCTGGTATAAAGTCAACCCTTTCTATAGGAAGAGGGTGGATAAAAGACGGGGCGAAATGAAGAGGAAAGAGGAGAAATGGCTGGCTGAATATAACAACCTCAAGGCTGAAGAGAAACGGCAGGATGAGGCCAACCACTTCCATCAGTATGCGGTTCTCCGAATGTACAAGAAGTTGCCGTTTACCCTGGATGGGCAGTTTCTCGCATGGAGGCAACTCGGACTGACGGAAGAGGAGTATAAACTGCTTCACCAAACAGACCATCTGGACAGAAATAAAAGGATTGCCATCTACTATGAGCCGTCTTATAATGCTTCCGTCAACCAATACATCGAACAACACTATAATGAGATATGCGACAAACTTGGAAGTGATATTTCATTTGTCTACATACCCAAAATACTCGCTGACATCCAATCGTTTGTCAATTACAGTCACCCTGACGCGGAACAGTTTGAAACACATCCGTATTCTGCGGAGGATTTCTACAAGGTTATCCGAGAGAACATCGTCAAGATACCAACCGAGAATCCGATGCTGCTCATCTCCGACTACTACAATTCGGCAGGATACCCTCCCGACATGCTCGATGACAGCATGTTCAGCTGCTACTTCCTGGATTTGGAATACATCAATGACGAGCAGTTCTCATATTGTCTGAACAAAAACCTATCGGCATTCTTCCGCAACCACACAGTCTTTTACTCATTAGCCAAGGTCAAACCTGAACTCACGGCTGACTACGATAAAATTGACGAGATAGCCAAAGAAATAAGGGAACGTATCGAGCATCTGTACTCTATGGGTGTCAGCGATTATATCATCAAACAGATTGTCGCACTCCCAGAGCCGAAGCTCAGTCCAATGCTAATAACCGAGGACTTCCGCATCGTCCTTACCGCCTATAACAACATGGAGATTGAAATGCCCACGCTCTCCAAGACACTATATTTCTTCTATCTGCGACATCCAGAAGGTGTGATGTTCAAAGATTTGCGCGAGTATAAGTTGGAGTTGTCGGAGATATACCGTACCATATCGCCACGCGAGGATATGGACAAGATGGAAACAAGCATAGAAGACCTTGTGGACAGCACGAAAAACTCTGTCAATGAAAAACGAAGCCGTATCAAGTCCGCTTTTGTCGGCAAATTCACCGATGAGATTGCCGTCAATTATTATATTGTTGGAAGAGGTTCGGAATCAAAGAAAATCAACTTTGACCGCGAACTAATCACTGACAATTCCGGCATATTGAGTATGCAAACGCCTACTGCTCGGTAGGCTCTTGTTTTGCAGCCATTATCTTCGCCACTTCCTCCTCTGGGCTGTCCGTCAGCGACAGTCTCCGCACCGCCTCGTCGAGCGACACCAGGCCAGCGGTGTACAGCCCCTCCAGTTTCTGCCAATTCTCCTTCTCGTCCTCACCGAAAGGCTCCGAGAACTCAAACTTAATCTTCAACTCATCCAGTTTCTTCTCCATCTCTGGGTGCAGGAACTTCAACACAGCGATGATGACGTTCTTGTCGCGGTCAACCAGCTCCTCGTATATCTCCATACGGTTGGCACGCTTGAGGTAGCCCAGTATCATGGCGTTCTTGATAGCCACACCCGACAGCGTTCCGAGACCTTTGAGTTTCTCAAAGGAGAAGTCCGGCGTGAAGGTGTCGAACAGTATGCTCTTCTCCAAGTCTTCCTTCTCGGCGGCACGCAGCTCGGAAGCCTGGGGCGGATTGACATAC
>JAFYEU010000090.1 GCA_017544105.1 Bacteroidales bacterium | reverse complement strand
GTCGTGATCAGCGGCAAGAAGACACCCAATGCGCGGTACAGCGAGGGGCTGACCTTCTTGAGGATGATCTCCACCATCTGCACCAAGCTGGCGATGACCAAGATGAAGACAATGGTCTGCAAGTAGGTGATCTCCAGCGGAAGCAGGACATATTTCTGTAACAACGAGGTGACCAGCGTGGCCAGTGCCATGACGAACGTGACGGCAGCGCCCATGCCGAGGGCGGTGTTCACCTTGCTGGAAACGCCCAAAAACGGGCATATACCGAGGAACTGCACCAAAATGATGTTGTTGACCAGTACAGCTCCGATTATCATTAATATATATTCCATTGTTTTGCGATTTACGGTTTACGATTTACGATTCTTCTTTGCCTCACTCTTGTTAACCAGGAAGCGTACGGCAGCCATCACAAAGCCGAAAACGATGAACGCGCCGGGGGCGAGCACGAAAATCAGCATGTTGTATTCCGACGGGATGAACTGATAACCGAGGAATGAACCGGAGCCCAGAATCTCGCGGATACCGCCGATAAGCGTCAACGCTATGGTGAAGCCGATACCCATGCCAAGACCGTCAAGCAACGAGTCGAACACAGTGTTCTTGTTGGCGAAGGCCTCCGCACGGCCCAGCACAATGCAGTTCACCACAATCAACGGGATGAAAACGCCCAAGCTGGCCGACAAGGAAGGCAGGAAACCTTGGATCAGCAGGTCGATCATACTCACGAAGGTGGCGATGATGACGATGTAGCTCGGGATACGCACCTTGTCAGGGATGATGTTCTTCAACGCGGAGATGAGCATGTTGGACATCAGCAGCACAAAGGTCGTGGCTGCGCCCATACCCAAAGCATTGGTCACCGAAGTGGTGACGGCCAGCGTCGGACAGCAGCCCAACACCAAAATCAAGTTGGGGTTCTCTTTGAAGAAGCCCTTGGTCAATATGTTTAATTTGCTGTTACTCATGATAATCCTCCTTTATTTTCATAAAAATGTCGTAAGCGCGTTGCACCGCGTCGCAGTAGGCACGGGAGGAGATGGTGGCCGCCGTGATGGCATCCACGTCACCGCCGTCCTTTTTAACCACCAGTTTGAAATCCGCAGGATTCTGATGGTTGAACTGCATGGCGAAATCGCTCTTGTCTTTGTTGATTTTGTCGCCCAAGCCAGGGGTTTCACCCGCCTTGATGACCTCAGTGTTGACGATAGCACCGTCGGCATCAAAGCCCACCATCAGGTCGAAGCGGCCCGCGAAGGCTTTCTTGGTATAGGTTTCAATGCCTGCGCCACAAAGTTCACCGTCCTTGCCGATAGCCAAGTGGACGGGGATCTCTTCGTTGTCGGCATCCACAATCACAGTGTCGCGCACCGTGCCTTCATAGTCGGGCAGAACGGCCTGCAGAGCCTTCTCTTTTTTCTCTTTCTGACCCAGTTCGATAGGTCCTTTGGTGAGGGCATAGACGCCGGTGAGGGCCAACGCTGCCAACAGTGATATGCACGTCAGCACAATCACTAATCTCCATATAGAATCTTTCTTTGCCATATCGATAGAATTTTAGGGTTAGTGAGCGAATTGTTTCGGTTTGAAACCTTTGTTAATCAACGGCACCACGGCATTCATCAGCAGGATGGAGAAGGAGACACCCTCGGGGTACGCGCCGAAAAGACGGATGATAATGGTGAGCAAACCGCAGCCGCAGCCGAACACAACCATACCCCACGGGGAAGTCGGGGAGGTCACCATATCGGTGGCCATGAAACAGGCACCAAGAATGAGACCGCCGGAGAGCAAGTGGATGAACGGGTTGACATACTCGGCAGGGTTCGCCAAGTGGAAAATGCCAGCCACCACAAACACCGTTGCGATGAATGACACGGGAATGTGCCATGTGATGATGCGCTTCCAGAGGAGGAACGCCGCGCCGATGAGCAGGGCAATAGCGGAAACCTCACCGAAGCTGCCGCCCATCTGCCCGACGAGCATATCCACGTACGACGGGAGCTGCGTCAGGTCACCGCCCTCCTTGATGAGACCGAGGGTCGTGGGACCCGTCACAGCATCGGCGAAACCCCAGATGGGAGTCGGCACCGGCCATGTGGTCATCTGCACTGGGAATGCGATGAGCAAGGTGACACGCGCCACCAAAGCGGGGTTGAACGGATTGTGTCCCAGGCCGCCGAAGGGCATCTTGGCAATGCCTATGGCAACGAGCGCACCCACCACCATGATCCATATCGGCAGATTGGAAGGCACGTTGAAGGCCAGAAGAAGTCCTGTCACCACGGCAGAACCATCATCCACAGAAGGCTTCTGGTGCAGCATGAAACGTTGGATGAGATACTCGAACAGCACGCAACATCCAATGGAAACAGCCGTCAGGATGATGACGGGCAGCCCGAAATAATAGACGGATACCAGAAACGCCGGTACCAGCGAAAGGACCACCGACCACATGATCTTCTTCACAGACTCGTCGCTGTGAACGTGCGGTGATCCCGAAATGTGTAACAATTTATCCATACAGTGTGATTTTAATATTTCCTATTCTTTTAAGTTCAAAGTTCAAATCGGTTATAATCATCAGTTATAGTTAGTTATAGTTATATCTGGCCGCGCAACGCCAACAGCTCGTATTTGGCCTTCAGCAGTTGGATACCATGTAGTTCCTGGTTCATAAGCGATTGCAGTTCATCATTATGTTGACGAATGTAGTCAATAGCCGTAATCGTACCGTTCATCAACTGGCTGGAGGATGTCTTGGTGAGGTTCTTGTATTTCGCGGTGATTTGCTCATCAAGGACCAGCATCTGTTCAATGCGGCGGATTTCGTTCAATTTGTCCTGGATAGCAATCTGGTTGGAGTTTCTGAAATCCTGCTCCTTGCTTTGAAGGATCTCTTTCTGGATGTTGATAACCTTGCCCACTCCGGAAGTCTTCGCCCATTCGATGACCGGCACATGCAGATGCACGCCAGCCATATAGTACCACTGATTCTTGTTCAGATAATACGCATAATTTGGGCGTCCATAACCTCCTGTGGCAAAAAAGGAAAGGCTAGGAAGACTGTTGGAGAAGTGCAACTTACGCTGATACTCTAACTGACGCTTCTGATTCTCAAAAATGGAGAATTCCAGCCGTTGGGAGTTTCCGTTGAACACATCCGTCTCTGGCAACACAGGAATGTCAAACACGACATCGCTTAAATCCTTTCCGGTCAAAATGGACAAAGAACTGATGACGGAATTCTTTTTGGCTTTGATTTCC
>JAFYEU010000089.1 GCA_017544105.1 Bacteroidales bacterium | reverse complement strand
ACTGATTGATGAATTAAAAACGAAAATGATTGAGGCGTTGAATCTGGAGGAGATGACGCCAGCTGACATTGACGAACAAGCCCCCTTGTTTGGCGAAGAGGGTCTCGGCTTGGACTCTATCGACGTCTTGGAGTTGATCGTGCTGCTCGATCGTACCTATGGTATCAAGATTGAGGATCCGAAGCTGGGCAAGGAGATCTTTACGTCTGTGCGCACGATGGCCGACTACGTGGCTGCTAACCGAACCAAATAGATGCATCCACGGGTTGTCATCACCGGCATGGGGGTCGTCTCTGCACTCGGAGTGGGTGTGGAGGCCAATGCGCATGCGCTGAAGCACGGGCTCTCCGGCATCGGTACGGCGCGCTTCTTGCCTACCGACCATCTGGAGTTTCCTATCGGGGAAGTCCCGATGGACAATGACGAGCTATGCCGGATGCTGGGGCTGCCTTACGGGCCGACCTGTTCGCGCACCCGACTCTTGGGCGTAGTGGCTCTGCGGGAGGCGCTGGCTATGGCCAATCTGCAGCACCATCCTGGCTTGGCTTTGATCTCCGGGACCACCGTCGGAGGTATGGATGTCACGGAACGGCTCTATCCCAACCCCTTGCCTGAGGGCGTGCCCGATGTTCACGACTGTGGCGCTTCCACCAATGCCATCGCCGATGACAGTGGCGACTTCGACTATACGGCTACCGTTTCCACAGCCTGCTCTTCCGCGATGAATGCCTTGATTGCCGCTAAGCTGATGATTGAAAGTGGTGAACGGGACATCGTTGTGGCGGGTGGTGCGGAGGCTATGTCGCTGTTTCACCTCAATGGCTTCAAGTCGCTGATGATCCTGGATCGGCAACGGTGCCGCCCGTTCGACAAGACCCGTGCGGGGTTGAACCTAGGCGAGGGCGCGGCCTATCTCGTGTTGGAGAGCGAGACTTCGGCACTGTCGCGCGGGGCAAAGATCTTAGGGGTGCTCAGTGGTGCCGGCAATGCCTGCGATGCCCATCACCAGACCGCCTCTTCAGAAGATGGTGAGGGTGCCTTTCGGGCCATGACACATGCCCTTGACGATGCGGGGCTGTCGACATCCGACATTGGCTATGTGAATGCGCATGGCACGGGAACCCCCAACAATGACGCCTCTGAGAGCGCTGCGCTGAGGCGCGTCTTTGGCGACAAGCTGCCGCCAGTGTCCTCCACAAAATCGCTGACTGGACATACGACCAGCGCCTCGGGTTCCCTGGAGGCGGCCTTCTGTCTCATGGCGATGCAACAAGGATTTGTCCCTGCTCAATATGAATTTGAAAATAATGACGATCAATGTATTACACCTGTTTCCGAAAGTGATACTTTACATGCGGAACTCCGTCATGTGATGTGTAATGCCTTCGGTTTTGGAGGCAACGATTCGTCTATAATCCTATCCCGTTATGAATAAGGTGTACGTGACAGCAATCGTGAAAGATGTCCCATTGGAGGAATACGGGCAATACCTGCCTCCGATGAAGGCTCGGCGCATGGGCAAGTTGCAGAAACGGGCCTTGGTGACCGCACTCAAGGCGATGGAAGCCAGTGGCATCATGATGCCGGACGCCATCATCAACGGGACTGCCATGGGTTGTATGGAAAATACAGTGCAGATGCTCGATGGCTTGATGAAGGAAGGGGAGCAGATGAACATGCCGACCTGCTTCATGCAGTCTACCCACAACACGGTGGCTTCCATGATTGCCATCTATACGAAGAATCACGGTTATAACACGACCTATTCGCACCGCACCATCTCTTTTGAGTTGGCTTTGCAAGACGCACTCTTGCGCTTGCGGACGGGACTGCTGCGCACAGCGTTAGTGTGTGTGAATGATGAACTTACGGAACTGCAACAACAGCAACCCCGCTTTTTCGGCCAACTGGAGGTGCTGGACCGCTCCGAGGCGTGGATGCTCTCCGTGGAGCCGGGCGATCACCCGATCTATGAGATTGAAAATGTGAAGATTATACATCAAAAAGGCATGGAAGACCGTGCCGTTATCCAAAAAATATCGCTATGAGACTAATCGTTTTGGCCATCATACAGTCTGTTCTCCTATGCTCTGGACAGGTCTTTTTGAAATTTGCGCTTCAGAAAATGGACGCATTTTCTTGGAAATGGTCGTTTTTTGCGTCACAGCTCACCAATTGGTGGTGGCTGGCCTGTGGCGTTGCATACGGCACGGGTGCCGTCCTTTGGATGTACATTCTCAAGAATTTCCCCTTCTCCAGAGCCTATCCGCTCATCTCGTTGAGCTACGTCTTTGGCATGGTCGCCGCCGTGCTGGTATTCCACGAAACAGTGCCCGCAACCCGCTGGATCGGCGTGCTGCTGATCATGGCGGGATGTTATTTTGTGGCACAGTGAGAGATTAGATAATAGATAAAAGATAATAGTTGGTAATTCAGGGCTAACGGCCAACGGCCAAAGTTCAAAGTCAAAGCTCAAAGTCAAAGCTCAAAGTCAAAGTTCAAAGTTCAAAGTCAAAGTTCAAAGTCACAGTCAATAGATAACACTATGAAACAGATATTTTTGATAATCAGTATGTTGTTTGCCCTGATGGGGAGTAAGGCGCAAACGCTGGCCAAGACTTCTCCGGAGCAGTCCAAGAAGATGCTGGAGACGGTCGCGAAAGCCACATCCACGGTGAAATCGATACAATGCGACTTCGCACAGGTGCGCCAATCCACGATGCTCAAGGATAAGCAGACATCCAAAGGACAGTTGTTCTTTGCCGGCAAAAACCTCAAGTGGGCTTATACCTCGCCGAACAAGTACGCTCTGATAGTCAAGGACGATGGCCAGCAAGTGCTGATACAACAGGACGGCAAGACTAGAAAGGCGGAAGGCCAAAGCGGGCAACTGTTCAAAGGCATCGCGCAGATTGTGATGAACAGCGTGACGGGCGCAGCCTTGTCCAATAGTAGCGACTTCTCGGTTGAAATGTACACGCAGGCGAACACTTGGGTGGCCAAATTGACCCCCAAACAAGCCAAGTTGAAGAAGATGTTTTCAGCTATCTATCTTTATTTCAATGATAAGCACAATGCTGTCTATAAAGTCGAGATGAAAGAGGCAAGTGGTGATGTCACCACCATCACCTTCTCCAATGTGAAACTGAATGAGAAAATCTCAGATTCGGTATTCAATTCATGATGGTTAAATCTTTGAGGAAAAGATGAGGTTAGAAAACGAATTATATAAGCTTGTCGATAGGGATGATAGGTCCGCGCGGGTACGCCTGTTGCCGGACAGCGTCATTTTCAAAGCGCACTTCCCCGGGAATCCTGTGACACCAGGCGTCTGTCAGGTTGGAATGGTGGAGGAACTGGCTGAGATGATTCTTGATTGCAAACTGCATCTTCGCGAAGTCAAGTCGCTTAAATATCTGGAGGTCTTGAGGCCGCAACCCAATCAGACGATTGTCATCTCCTTCGACAATCTGGAGCCGGAAGATGCCGAGTTGAAAGTCAAGGGAAGTATAGCCGCTGAGGATAAGATGGTTACGAAGTTCTCATTAGTATTTGTAAAACAATGAATGAAGACTGGGGACACTTTTGCGATGAGGAGCGCATCTGTGTGATCGTTCCGACCTACAATAACGAAAAGACCATTGTGGAGGTCATTCGTCGTATCCAGTCATTTACCCATAATATTATTGTGGTGAACGATGGGAGCACGCCCGAAACGATGTCCCTCATCACCGCTTCTTTTCAGGATGATCGTCCAGACGTGGTGGATTATGCTCCCAATCGGGGCAAGGGTTATGCGCTGATGCAAGGCTTTCGTAGAGCCTTGGAGCTTGGCTATCGCCATGCCATCACGATCGACTCAGACGGGCAACATTATCCGGAAGATATCCCCTTGTTTCTGGAGGCGTTCAAGGGAAACCGAGGTTCGCTAATCGTGGGTGCACGTAATCTGACCGCCGACAACATGCCCTCCAAGAACACCTTTGCCAACAAGTTTTCCAACTTCTGGTTCCGGCTGCAGACTGGCATCCCGTTGGAAGACACGCAGAGTGGATACCGTCTTTACCCCTTGGAATCCATTAATTTGCGTTGGCCTATAACCCCGCGTTATGAGGCGGAGTTGGAGCTGTTGGTCTTCTCCGCATGGCGTGGTGTCCCCGTGATTTCGCTGCCCGTGCGCGTCTATTACCCGCCGGAGGATGAGCGCGTGAGTCATTTCCGTCCCTTCTGGGATTTCTTCCGCATCAGCGTGCTCAACTCCATCCTTACCTTTGGAGCGTTGTTTTACTACCTTCCGGTGAAATTGTGGAGGAAACTGTAAGATAGGCTTCGGCTATTGTCTCTACTTCGGCTTTGTATCCATTTGGGTGATTGCCATTTTCAGTATTTTTATGTATGTTTGCACGCTTTTTATAGTGGAGTTGCTTCTTTGTAAAAAAACTGATACAGAAATAGATAATCGTTAAGTGTTTCCATGACTGGATTCTTTTTGCGAATATATGACTTCTTAGAGAGACATCGTGGCTTGTCCATCGTCATAGCCTTGGCACTCACTGCTGTCTTCGCTTTTCTGGCATCACGTGTGCGCTATGAGGAGGATATTGCCAAGTTCCTGCCCCGTGATGAGAAGAGCTTGAAATATCAGGAGGTCTATCAGCAGTTCGCGGCTCAGAACAGGATTGTGCTGGTCTTCTCGGCTGTTGACAGCTTTGATCTCTATGCGATGGAGGAGTCCATGCAACTCTTAGGCGATAGTCTTTCCGATCAGGAGATGGTAGACAACCTGAATGTGAGTGTGGACGAGTGGCAGTTTCTGGATTTGATGGATGCGATGTACGCCCACCTGCCTTGTCTTTTGGAAGACTCTGATTATCTGCGTATTGATTCTCTTTTGCGGGAACCGGATCTGGTGGAGAGCCAGTTGGGTCGGATTGACCGCATGCTGATGTTTCCCACGTCAGGCATGTTCCGCCATAGCATGATGAATGATCCGCTGCAGCTGTTCACACCTGTGCTGCAAAGGCTGAACACCTTGAAGATGAACGACGCTTTCCAGGTGATCGACGGATATCTCTTCACTGCTGACGGGCAACATGGGATTGTTACGTTCGACAGTCCGTATGGCTCCAACGAGAGTCATCTGAATGGTTTGTTGTCCGCTTTTTTGGACGAAAAGATTGCTGAGGTCCAGGCTCAGGTGCCCGGAGTGTCCATTGCCGCGGTGGGAGCGCCGTTGATAGCGGCGACCAACGCATCGCAGATCAAACGTGATTCTCTGTTGGCGGTTGCCATTGCCGTGATCCTCATTCTTACAATCCTGTTGTTGCATTATCGTCGGCTCTCGGACATCCTGTGGGTGGGGGCCTCGATACTCTTTGGGGCCTTGTTTGCTCTGGCGGGCGTGGCCATCTTCCGGGGCGGTATCTCCATCATCGTGCTGGGCATCGGTTCTGTCATCGTCGGCATTGTGGCCAACTACCCGTTGCACTTCCTGGATGCTTATAAGGAGGTGGGCAACCGGCGGGAGGCTTTGCGGGAGATGGTGCTGCCGCTCTTCATTGGCAACCTGACTACGGTGGCGGCCTTCTTCTGCCTGCTTTGGCTGGATGCACAGGCCATGCGCGACCTGGGACTCTTCGCCTCGCTGATGCTCATCGGTACGATCCTTTTCGTGCTCATATTCCTGCCGCAGTTCATGCACCACCGTCCCCAGCCGTCCGAACATCGGCTGTTCGCCAAACTTGCTGGCATCCAATTGTCTCGCAGCAAAGCCCGCCCGTGGATATTCCTCGTCGGCATCGTGGTGACGATCATCCTGGGCTATTTCTCCCAACGGATCACTTTTGACAGCGACCTGTCGCATATCAACTATATGACTCCTGAGCAGCGGCAGAACCTGGAGATTCTCTCCCAAGTGCAGTCCTCGGACATGATGTATGCTGTGGCAGAAGGTGCCACTCTGCAGGAGACGGTGGACCGCAATGCGCTTCTGATCAAACAGCTCAAAGGCTGCGAGGCGGTGCAGTCCGTCAGCGGAGTGGGGGAGGTGCTGCCATCCCAACAACAGCAAAGGGCTGCCGTAGACCGTTGGAATTCCTTCTGGCAAGAGGAGTCCCGACAATCATTCATTCAAGGGTTCAAGCGTAAGGCGACAGCTCATGGCTTTACGGAAGAGGCTTTCCAGCCGTTTGTGGAAAGGACGACCCAACGATGCGAGGTCGCTGACATAGAAGACTTTAACGACATTCTGGAACCGTTTACCAACAAGTATATCTATGCCTCCGAAGCCGGATGGAGGATTGTCAATTACGTCAAAACCTCCGATCCTAAAGCGGTACACGCGTTGTTAGATGGCGGTGATGAGAGCCTGTACGCATTCTCGGGCAGTGATTTGGGACATCAGTTGGTGGATATGCTCCGTGGTTCGTTCAACTATATCGGGCTGGTGTGCAGCATTGTGGTTTTCATTTTCCTATTGATATCCTTTAGAAGAATCGAGCTGGCCCTGCTGGCATTTCTGCCTTTGGCTGTCGGCTGGATTTGGATCTTGGGTGTTATGCATCTTACAGGTATTCAGTTTAATATCGTCAACGTCATTTTGGCCACCTTCATCTTTGGACAGGGTGACGACTATACCATCTTCATCACGGAGGGACTGTTGTACGAATACACGACCGACAAACCGCGTCTTGCCTCGTATAAGCATAGTGTGGTCATCTCTGCCCTGATCATGTTTGCGGGCGTGGGTTGTCTGATCGTCGCCAAGCATCCGGCCCTGCGCTCCCTGGCGTTGGTCACGATCGTCGGTATGGCCATGGTCGTGCTGATGGCTACCTTTATCCCGCCGTTGATCTTCGATTGGCTTACCAAGAAGAAAGGAGTTAAAAGGGAAACGCCCATCACGCTCGGACGATTGTTGTACACCCTTTTTATCGGAGTGTGCTTTCTGCTGCTCTTCCTCTTCCTGATTCCGTACACGGCGATCTATTTTTGGCTTGGGAAGAATACGGAAGAAAAAAAGTTGCGCTACCACGCTTTGTTGAGTAGAGCGGCCTCTTTTTATACACGTTATCTCCCATTCATCAGTTTCAGCAAGAACAATGTCGCTTCGGAGACATTCGAGAGGCCAGCTGTGATAGTGGCTAACCATCAGAGCCACTTGGATTTGGTTTGTATGATGTCGTTGACCCCGAAGATTGTCTTCCTGACTAACGACTGGGTGTGGCGGAATCCGTTCTATGGCTTGGTCATCCGCAAGGCCGAGTGCTATCCGGCAAGTGACGGCATGGAGCAGAATCTGCCTCGGCTTCGCGATCTGTATGCCCGAGGCTATTCCATCTGTATCTTCCCCGAAGGCACGCGCTCCCCGAAATGCGAGATCCTGCGCTTCCACCGAGGAGCCTTCACGCTGGCTCGCGAACTGGGTGCCGATATCCTGCCAGTCTTCCTGCATGGTGTGGGCCATGTGCTGCCCAAGGAGGAGTTGATGTTCAGGCGAGGCGATATCCACATTGAGATTGGAGAACGTATTCGCCCCTATGAGAACGTGCAAGCGGACACGGAGAGCGAGTGTGACCGGGCCGTGACCAAGCAAATGCGGCATTTCTACCAGGATCATTATGCCGAGATTTGTCAAGAATTGGAAACACCGGAGTATTGGAGACATTTCCGAAGATATCAAGATCGTTATAAAATCCCTGTAGTTAATAGTTAAGAGAAATCATAAGGCCTATTCATGACTGATCATCATATCCATATTATCGGCGGCGGTATCGGCGGCTTGTTCACGGCCGCGCTTCTGGCCAAGGAGGGCTATAAGGTGACTGTCCTGGAGCGTAGTGCACATGTCGGCGGCGGCTTGCAGTCGTTTTCCCGCCATGGGGTCACCTTTGATGCCGGGATGCATGTGGTGGGCGGTCTCCAACCTGGTGGCTCTCTCAACCGCATCTGCCGTCACCTCGGCATTCTGGACCGTTTGCACTACCGTTCGGTCGATGCCGATTGCGGAGACGAGGTGTTCTGTTTCGAGGGCAGGACCCGCTACCGCATTCCGCAGGGCAAGGAAGCCTTCACGAAGTATTTCCAAGACCTTTTCCCGGAAGAGCGGGATAATATCCAACGCTATGTGGATCACCTGTTCGCTTTGGCCGACAAGGTCGACTTCTTTTT
>JAFYEU010000088.1 GCA_017544105.1 Bacteroidales bacterium | reverse complement strand
CTATGCCACTGGCATTGAGATGAAACTCAGCGGCGAGTTCATCCGCGGCTTGGAATCGTGGGTGGCCGTATCGCTCATGAAGACCGCAGAAGACATCATCGGAGACTACTATTACGATGACAACGGCCAACTGGTGGAGCCTGGTTTCATCCCCCGCCCCACCGACCAGCGAGCTTCCTTCAACATCTTCTTTCAAGACCATGTGCCTGGATTCCCGCAGTTCCGCGTCCACCTCAACTTCGTCTTCGCCACGCCCATGCCCTACAGCGCACCCAACGCCCCCGCCTACCTGCGCATGAAGGGCGACAGCTGGTACCGCCGCGTCGACCTCGGATTCTCCTTCATGTTTCTTGAACAAAGCCGCGACAGGATGCAACACAAGTCTAAATTCCTGCGCTCCATCAAAAACGCAGGCGTCTATGTCGAAGCATTCAACCTCCTCGACATCAACAACATATCTTCTTATTTCTGGGTCACCGACATCGACAATCACCAGTTCAGGGTGCCGAACTACCTGACTGGCCGCCTGATCAATGTCAAATTGTCGGTGGAATTCTAACGCAGAGTCTCTATCGCCTCACGAGTCCAGTTCTGCAAAAACTCCAGCACCGCCTTTTCGCTATACCCCTTATCCTGTTCCAGATAGGCTGAGTTCTGGATATGTAGCGGTTCCCCTTTTTCATTCAGAATCACAAAGACAGGAAAGCCAAAACGGGCCGGATTGCCCAGATAGCGCATCGCCTCCGGATTTTTATTGTCCTTGGACCAGTTGACATGGATATAGACATAATTATCATGCATCATCCGGTTCACGGCCGTATCTTGTTCCACGAAATTGGCAAAACGGATACACCATGGACACCAATTGCCTCCGACTTGACAAAAGACATATTTCCCCTCCTCTTGGGCTTGGGCGACAGCTTCCTTGATCTGAGCCATTGCATCTCTCTGCTCATCATAGAGGGTGACCTGCGCCGAAGCTGTCCAAGCCATTCCTATTACCAAAAGGGATATCAAAAAACGTTTCATCATAGCTTATTTAGAGTTTTCGATCATAAAATGCAAACGGTTAAAGACATTCGCCTCAGAGGTACCCCCGTCGAAATCGATAAAGAGAAGATTCAACTGAGGATAGACCGAGCGGATTTTCTTCTCAATACCTTTGGAGATGATATGGTTGGCAATACAGGCGAAAGGCTGGAGGCTGAGGATGTTCTTCACCCCGTTTTCAGCCATCGCCGACATCTCGGCCGGGATGAGCCATCCTTCACCGAAGTTAGCGGCCATATTGATAATGCGAGAGGCCAACTCGGCATCGTGGAACATGTCGGCAAACGGTCGGTAGAAGGGGAAGTTGCTACAGACCTTATCGTAGGACTTAGCCAT
Organism: Bacteroidales bacterium; assembly: GCA_017544105.1. Taxonomy (GTDB): domain Bacteria; phylum Bacteroidota; class Bacteroidia; order Bacteroidales; family WCHB1-69; genus F23-D06. Next base: position 3,594 of record JAFYEU010000088.1, on the reverse strand, counting down.
CCGATAGACCAGGTGGTAGGCAGCATCATAGACAAAGAGTGGCATGTTGACGGGTTTGATATGCAACTTCTTGTTAATATGATGGTTGACAAAGCTATTGATGAAGAAATTGTACATCGAGGGAGCGATCACCTCCACGCCTTGGTCAGCCAGGCAGTCGAGCACATCGAGATGGCCGAACGTATTATACTTGATATAGATCTCGCCAACCACGCCCACCTGAGGCAGGATCTTCGTCGTGTCGATATGGCGGGTGAAGTCGTCGGCGGCCTGCCCCAGCAGTCTCTTCATCGCCCGGTAGTCGCGTTTTTCTATCAGCGGAAGGGCAAGGTCTATATATTTCTGATGCAGCTTCTTAGCCATGCCGGGTTGCAGTTCCCGCGGGCGCGACGCGTAGTACAAGCGCAACAGACAGTCCGCATAGAGCAACGTGTGCAGAGCGGGCAACGCGAACCTCTTCTCGTCGATGGTGAAGCCAGGCTGGTAGTTGGCCAGCGTGTTTCCCAAGGCCATGGAGAGAACCGGTATTTTCTCAAAGCCCGCCGCCACCATCGCCTTCTTAATGAGCATGATGTAGTTGGTAGCACGGCACTGGCCACCCGTCTGGGTGATGATGACAGCCACATCGTCCAAGTTGTATTCGCCACTACGCAGAGCCTTCAGGATGCTTCCGACCACGATGGTGGCTGGATAGCAGACCTCATTATTGGCATATTGGAGCCCCAAGTCCACACACTCCTTGTCGCCAATGGGCAGGTTCACCATCTTATAACCAGCCATCTTGAAGACGGTCGGGATGAACTCCGAATAGCCTCCTGCGAAATAGGGGGCCAGGATGGTACGTCGCCGGTCGGGAATCTCGAAGGGCGGTGTGGTCACAAAGGGCTTCTCCACCGTCGTCTTCTGGCTGAAGCGAAGGCTCTCGACCATGGAGCGGACACGCAGGCGCAGGGAGCCGATATTGTTGACATCATCCACCTTCAACAGGGTGAAGCTCTTACCCTTGCGGTCGAGGATGTCGTGTGTTTCATCGATAATGAAAGCATCCGGACCGCAGCCGAAGGAGGTAATCATCATAAAATGCACGTTGTCAGGACTGTTGGCCACAAAGTGCGCGGCCTTGAAGATACGATTCGGGTAGGTCCATTGCGTCACAGCCACCAGCTCGTCATAGACCTCCGTATCGTTGTCGTCGGCAGCAAATTCAGTCACCACATCGATGCCCATGTCGGCCAGACAGTCGGAGACCTTGTGCTGCACCAAGGGATCGGAGTGGTAGGGGCGTCCGGCCAGCACCACGACCATACGTCCGTTGGCTTTGGCGTCTTTCAGAATCTCCTTGGCACGACTATGCTGGCAGGCGATAAAGGCCTGCTGTTCCTTGATGGCAGCCTCCAGGGCCTTGAGGGCATCTTTTTTGGAGACCCCCAGAGTGGCCAAGTAGGCGACACAGGACTTCCGCAACAGCTCCTCATCGTTAAACGTGATGACGGGCGCATCAAAGGGAATATGGAAACGCTCTTCTGTGTCGATGGCATTGCGCATCACATCGGAATAGCCCGCCACGATAGGACAGTTGTAGCTATTGCGCACCTTGTCGTCGGCCTTCGACTCCATCACGATAAAGGGATAGAAGATACGGTCCACTCCACGCGAGGCCAACTCAAAGACATGACCGTGCATCAACTTGGCGGGGAAACAGATGTTCTCCGACATGACCGTATGGATACCCTTTTCATACTGGCGGTTGGTGGAAGGGCCGGAGATGACAGGCGCGAAGCCGCACTCCAGGAAGAGGGTGTGCCAGAAAGGATAGAGCTCGAACATGCCCAAGGAACGGGGAATGCCGATCTTCAGCTTGGCATGGTGCAGATTGTCCACTGGCCGCTTAAAGAGCAACTTGAGTCGCTCGTGGTGTTGATTCCGCCCCTTGCGGGTAACCTCCGACTGGTTGGCATAGACCTTCTCGCAGTTATTGCCGGCGTAGAAGACACTGCCATTGGAGAAACAATATTTGATGACTGTACAGTGGTTGGGGCAGCCCGGGCAGACCTCCTGGGCCGTATCGAACTGCTGTATGGAGAGCAGATCATCCACCGTCAGGCTTCTATCCTCCTGTTGTTCAGCGGCATACAATGCACATCCGTAGGCGCCCATCAGCTCTGGGATGTCGGAGAAGCGCACATCCTTGCCTGTCAGCAACTCCAACGCGCGCACCACGGCAAGGTTCTTGAAGGTGCCGCCCTGCACGACGATATGGTCGCCAAGTTCCTCCACCTTGCGGAGTTTCAGCACCTTGAAGAGACAGTTTTTGATGACCGAATAGGCAAAGCCGGCGGAGATATCCTCGGGCTTGGTGCCCTCACGCATGGCCTGCTTCACCTTGGAGTTCATAAAGACCGTACAGCGGGTACCCAAATCGTAGGGATGTTTCGCCTCGCAGGCAATACGGGCAAAGTCACCCACTGTATAGCCCAGCATCTTGGCAAAGGTCTCAATGAAGGAGCCACATCCGGAAGAGCAGGCCTCGTTCAGCTCCAGCCGACGGATGGCCTGGTTCTCGATGAAGATAGCCTTCATATCCTGGCCACCGATGTCGAGGATGAAGGAGACCTCCGGGGAGACTCTCTTGGCTCCCACGTAATGGGCCATCGTCTCCACGACGCCATGGTGCAGGTTGAAAGCGGTCTTCAGGAGGTTCTCGCCATAGCCGGTCACAGCGCTACTCACGATGACGGGGTTGACATGATGATCGCGGCACTCCTGTTGCAAACGGGTAAGCGCATCGCGGAAGGCGTTGAAGCTGTCGCCGTTATTGGAACGGTAATCCGTGAAGAGCAGTCGCCCTTCGTCATCCGTCACCACCACCTTGGTGGTCGTGGAGCCTGAGTCCACACCGAGGAAGACACGGTCCGACTTCCGCTCTTCCCATGACACCCGGGGCACGAAGAAGTTCTCTTTCTCGTGCCTCCATTGTTCAAAATGCTGGCTGTCCGTGAAGAGTGGGGCCAGGCGATTGCTCATCACCACGCTATTGTCAACCTCCACCTTCGTCACCTTTTGGAAGAACGCTTGCAAAGAGAAGGTCTCCTTGCAGACGGTATGCGACATGATGGCGGTGCCGTGAGCGGAGACGATGCGGGCGTCGGCGACCTCCACGCAGTCTTCCTCTGTGATGCGCAGGTTGTCCAGAAAGCTCTGCCGCAGCATGGGCAGGAACGCAAAGGGACCGCCGCAGAAGAAGACCGGTGCTTTGGCATCCAGTCCGCGCGAGAGGGTGCCAATGACCTGCAAGGCTACCGCGTGAAAGACCGAAAGCGCCACATCTTCCTTGCTGACATGACGCGCCAGCAGGTTCTGGATGTCCGTCTTGGAGAAGACGCCGCAACGGGAAGCGATCGGATAGACATGATGGGCCGCGGCCGCCAGACTATTCAGCTCCGAGGGGGAGACGTTCAGCAGTCCTGCGGTCTGATCAATGAAGGCGCCCGTGCCGCCGGCGCAGTTGCCGTTCATGCGGATGTCGGGCACGCGGCCCTCTTCAAAGAAGATCATCTTGCTGTCCTCGCCGCCGATGTCCACCAGCGTCTTGGT
>JAFYEU010000087.1 GCA_017544105.1 Bacteroidales bacterium | reverse complement strand
TCCAGCATCTCAATCTTGTTCATTTCCTGCAATGTCGGATAACAACCGTTCAGATAGACGGATGTGTGGCGGCTTTTAAAGGCCAATGTATAAGGACCTTTGAAGAGTTCAGGGGAAATCTTGTCCACATTTCCGGAAAACAGGGCGCTTTGGGTGATGGCCACATCTTGGTCGTTGAGACTAATGCGCCGACCGGTCTGATAGCCATTTGCCGGTTTGCTGGTGACTCCACCAAACACCGCCATCGTGTTGGTGGCAAACTGTCCTCCCTGGTTCATGAAGGCGTTCATCAGGCCGTTGCCAGCACCGAGCAGCACGATGAGCATGAAGATGCCCCACGCCACCGCGAAACCCGTGAGGGCAGTGCGCAGCTTGTTGCGCCGGATGGACTCCCATATCTCTGTCAGCAGGTCTTTCATGACTATTTCATAATGGTGGATGACCCGAAAATGGAGGCTTTGTGCTGTTCGTTGAGCGTTGTCTCGCCGATGATACCATCCTTGATGTGGATTATCTTGTCGGTGCAGTTGGCCACGCCGCTCTCGTGCGTCACCACGATGATGGTGACCTTCTCAGTGCGGTTGAGCTCGGTGAGCAGTTCCATGACCTCCACGGAGGTTTTGGAGTCGAGGGCACCGGTGGGCTCATCGGCGAGCAGGATGCGCGGCTGTGTGATGAGCGCCCGCGCGATGGCCACACGCTGCTTCTGCCCGCCCGAAAGCTCGTTGGGGTAATGCGTCGCCCAGTCCGCCAAACCAAAACGCTCCAAATAGCTCATGGCCAAATCGTTTCGCTTCTTGCGGCTCACCCCTTGATAGTATAACGGCAGCTCCACGTTCTCCACCGCTGTCTTGAAGTTGATGAGGTTGAACGACTGGAACACAAAGCCGATCATCCGGTTACGGTAGTGCGCGGCCTCTTTCTCACTCAGGCCTTTGATGAGCTTGCCATCTAACCAGTATTCCCCCTCGTCGTAATTGTCAAGGATGCCAAGGATGTTCAGCAACGTGGATTTCCCCGAGCCGGACGCGCCCATGATGGAGACGAACTCGCCCTCGCCAATCCCGAGGTCGATGCCTTTTAGCACATGCAGGGGCTGGCCGTTGTCGTAGGTCTTGTGGATGTTGTGGAGATCTATTAACATGATGTGACTTAGATTAAATGCTTTGGCCATTGGCTATTGGCGAAAGCCAACAGCTAATAGCTAATAGCTAAAGGCTATCATTTTTTACCAACGCACCATCTCCCTTTTTATTGCTGCTGATATGTAAGTTCACACCTTTGTCGGGATTGGTGTGGATGGTGATGTTGTAGGAGGTGTTGTCGTCGCGGAGCTCATCAAGGACAGGGTCTATGATGCTGTCGAGTTCTTTAGTATCGTAATAGCTGTCTGTGCTGATGTTGTCGTGGTCTTCGAACCAACGTTCCCATCGTTCACCAGTGCGTTCCAGCCGTTTGCCGATGTCGTCGCGCTTGTCCATCTCGATACCGAAGCCGACGATGCCGAAGAGGCTGAGCACCCATACCGCCAGCAAGGTCCAGCCGACCCATTTGTGTTTGCGCTCTCCTTTAGCAGCACGCACGCAGAGGACAGCGATGCCGATGACAGGACAAAGCAGGAAGAGGGCGCAGCTGCCGAGCATGCCCATGTCGATGGCGTCACCGAAAGTGCCGGGCGCGTGCGTCAGCAGAGCCACGAACATGGCAAGGAAGATGCCGAGCACGGCAATGGCCAGGCTAACCCCGATGATGATACCCAGGGCGATAAAACAGATTCTCAGAATTTTACCAAATGTGGTGGTCGTGGTGCTATGGTCAACAGGCTCCTGATGGAAGTTGTTGATATTTTCCAGCGTCGGCTCAACACCCTGCATCTCCAAGAGCTGTGCTTTCGTCTTGGCCTCAGGCATGGCGATGAGCAGGATGAGGTAGATGAGGATGCCCCATCCGAAGCTCAGGAAGGCGAGCACGACGAAAAGGATGCGCACCACAGTCGGGTCGATGTCGAAGTAGGCTGCCAGGCCACTCGCCACACCGCCGATGACGCGGTCAAAGCTGTTGCGGTAGAGCTTGCGCGGACGATACGACTTCTTCCTAGGTCCAGCCGGCTCTGCAGTAACTTGAGAGGCAGTGGCATCGGCAGGAGCTTTCTCCTCTTCGGAGACGTCATCGAACTGTTCGGGACGGCCAATCACCGCTATAACCTCCTCCACATCGTCAATTTCAATGACATTGCGATTCTGGAGTTTAAAGGTGAAGAGCTCGGCCATGCGCACCTCGATGTCGCGGAGGATTTCCGCCCGCTCGTCTTCGGGAAAATGTTTTTCAATGTCGGCGAGATAACGACTCAGCCGATCGCAAGCATCGTCGTCGATGTTAAAGACAACTCCGCCAAGATTGATGGTTACAGTTTTTTTCATGTTATAAAATGTTATTAAACTTCGTTGTTAGTTAGCTGCGCTGTTCATTAGCCTTCGGCTGTTGGTTAGCTTCGCTGTTGATTAGCCTTCGGCTGTTAGTTAGCTACGCTGTTAGTTAGCTACGCTGTTAATTAGCCTTCGGCTGTTGATTAGTTGTTGTGGGGATAATGTGATTTTGAGATTCTTCATTTTTGAGATGTTCCACGGCTTGTTTCAGCTCCTCCCAGCCGGCTTCGAGCTCGGCGAGGAAGGCCCGACCGGAGTCGGTAAGCTCGTAGTACTTGCGCGGGGGACCAGAAGCGGACTCTTGCCACTGGTATTGCAGGATACCATTATTCTTCAATCGCGTGAGGAGAGGATAAAGGGTGCCTTCCACCACAATCATCTTCGCCTCTTTCAACTCGCTGATAATATCGGACACATACGCCGGCTTCTTACATATAATCAGCAGGATGCAGTATTCCAAATACCCTTTTCGCATCTGCGATTTCACATTTTCCGCATTGATATTCATCGTTTCTTCCTTTAAATTTGACGCGGCAAAGATACAAAATTTTTAGTACCTTGTATCGCATAGTACTATTTTTTTGAAAATATTTTTTGCCTATATCCAAAATATCATCATATATATCTGTGAATCAGGGTGTATGTTTGATTTCGTAGTCGAGTTAAGCTTGGATGTGCCATCATAGAAAGAGAGCATTGGAAACGTCGGGATATTGATGATGATAGGATCCGCATACTTCTATAAAAAAGGCATTTTCACCATTTGGATAATTCTCTAAAATTCTTATTTTTGCAAATCTTTTCATTTTTTAAGACAATATCGAATCTATTATTTGTAACAAATTAAATATCATCATCTTATGACAATGCAAGATAAAATCAACGAGTTGCTCGCTTTGCGCGAGAAGGCTCGTTTAGGCGGAGGTCAGGATCGTATTGAGAAGCAGCATGCCAAGGGCAAATACTCGGCACGCGAGCGCATCCTGATGTTCCTTGACGAAGGCAGCTTCGAAGAATTCGACATGTTTGTGCAGCACCGTTGCCAGAATTTCGGCCTGGAGAAGGAGAAATACCTCTCTGACGGTGTGGTAACCGGTTATGGTACCGTTAACGGCCGCTTGGTGTACGTCTTTTCCCAAGACTTCACTGTTTTTGGCGGTTCGCTTTCCGAGACTTTCGCCTTGAAGATATGCAAGGTGATGGACCAGGCCATGAAGGTCGGCGCGCCCGTCATCGGATTCAACGATTCCGGTGGCGCCCGTATCCAAGAGGGTGTCAACAGCTTGGCCGGTTACGCCGAGATTTTCCAGCGTAACATCTTGGCTTCCGGTGTCATCCCGCAAATTTCCGCCATCTTCGGTCCTTGTGCCGGCGGTGCGGTCTACTCCCCTGCCCTCACCGACTTCATCATGATGACCAAGAACACGAGCTACATGTTCGTGACGGGTCCCAAGGTGGTGAAGACCGTGACCAACGAGGATGTGACCACGGAAGACTTGGGCGGTGCCTCCGTACATGCCAAGAAGTCTGGTGTGGCCTCCTTCGCCGTGGAGAACGAAGAAGAGGGTATCGCCCTGTTGCGCGAACTCATCAGCTACATCCCCTCCAACAACATGGAAGAGCCTCCTTACGAGCCGACGGAAGACCCCATCAACCGTTTGGAAGACCATCTGAACTCCATCATCCCCGACAATCCCAACATGCCTTACGACGTGAAGGATGTCATCAATGGCATTGTGGACGATGGTAAATTCTTGGAGATCCAGCCGTTATATGCTCCCAACTTAGTAATCGGCTTTGCCCGTTTCAACGGCATGTCTGTGGGTATCGTCGCCAACCAGCCCAAATACTTGGCTGGCGTATTGGACATCAACGCTTCCCGCAAGGGTGCCCGTTTTGTCCGTTTCTGCGATGCCTTCAACATCCCCATCGTGACGTTAGTGGATGTGCCTGGCTTCCTGCCCGGCACGGGCCAAGAGTACGGCGGCATCATCCTGCACGGCGCCAAGTTGCTCTACGCTTATGGCGAGTGCACCGTACCGAAAGTCACCGTCATCTTGCGCAAGAACTACGGTGGTGCATATTGCGTGATGAGCTCCAAGCACTTGCGTGGCGACATCAACTACGCATGGCCTACCGCTGAGATTGCCGTCATGGGTGGAAGCGGTGCTGCCGAGATTCTCTATGGTTCCCAGATGAAGAAGATCGAGAACCCTGAGGAGAAGGCTGCCTTCCTGAACGAGAAGGTGGAAGACTATCGTCAGAAGTTCTCCAACCCGTACGTGGCTGCCCAATATGGCTACATTGACGATGTCATCGAGCCGCGCAACACGCGTTTCAGAGTGATCCGCGCCTTGGAGTCCCTCAAGAACAAACGTTTGGAGAACCCGGCCAAGAAGCACGACAACCTGCCGTTGTAACATAAACCGTAGAGACGCAAAGCATTGCGTCTCTACATATTAACCCAAATATTTGAACATTTTATGAAATCAATTTCCAAATATGTAATCTTGTTGGCAGTGGTGTTATTCGCCGGCAGTGCCTTTGGCCAGTCGGTGCGTGACCTCCGCTTCAACGAGATTCTGATCAAGAACACAGACAACTTTGACGACGAGTATGGTCGTCATGTGCCTTGGGTCGAGATTTTCAACACTGCCTACAACAATGTCAACATGGCAGGATGTTACTTGACGGACGACACCACGGGGTTTGCCGCTGCTGGCAAGAAAGGTGGCGAGGCCCCTGCCCATTGGTATCGCATTCCGAAGACGGACGTGCACACCAACATGCCTCAGCGTTCCTACCTGGTGTTTTATCTGGATGCCGAACCTCTTTACGGCACTTTCCACGCCAACTTCGACCCTCGTACTTCCCAAACAGACTACATAGCGCTGATCTCAGCCGACGGCAAGGACCTGATTGATGTCATGCACTATCCCAAGCAGGAACTGATGGACACAACCCGTTCCTTCGGCTTGGACAAAGACGGCATCACAGACAAAGCCATTTTATTGGACCAGTTCACACCTGGTTCCAGCAATGAGGTCAAGGCTACCGTCTCCAAGCAGGAGCGTCTGAAAAGAGACGATCCCTATGGTATCGGCTTGGCTATCATCTCCATGTCGGTGGTTTTCACTGCCCTTATCATGATTTACCTGATGCTAAAGCTCTTCGGCTATGGTTCCAAGAAGATTGCGCAGCGCAATGCCCAGAAGAGTGCTGCCGCAGCTGCTGCTATTTCCCCTGTTGCCACTGACGCTGCGACGAAGGATGATCTTCCTGAGCAGTTGACGGGCGAAGAGGCAGCTGCCATCGCTATGGCCCTGCATCTGCATTTCAATAGCATGCACGATGAGGAAAGCGAAATCATCACCATTCACATGCCCTCGGCGCACTACTCTCCCTGGGCACAGAAAGAGCTTGTCATGAAGAGAGCTCCGAGAATTAGAAAATAACATAAAAGACAATAACAAGATGAAAAACTATAAATTCACGATCAACGGTAACAAGTATTCCGTAGAAGTTGGCGACATTGACAACAACATGGTTGATGTGGAAGTCAATGGCACCCCATATAAAGTAGAAATGGACACCACGATTCAGGCCCCAGCACGGGTAAAACCTGTGGTTAAGGTCAGCACAGCGGCGCCGAAGGCTGCCGCCGCAGCTCCGACAGCCAATGTCAAAGACGCTCCTGCTGCCGCCACCGCTTCCGGTGCCACCCTCAAATCCCCGCTGCCCGGCGTCATCCTGGATGTCTTCTGCAAAGAGGGCGACAGCGTGAAGGCTGGCCAACGTCTCTTCCTCCTCGAGGCTATGAAGATGGAGAACAACATCGATGCCGAGAAGGACGGTGTGGTCAAAGAGGTCAGAGTACACCGCAGCGATTCCGTCATGGAGGGCGACGTACTTGTCGTATTCGAATAAACCAACAAGTTTCATCAATTTAACGTAGAAAAAATATGTTTGAATTTTTTAAAGAGGGTCTCATCCAGTTTTTCGGCTATTCCGGATTCGGAAACTGCACGTGGGGCCATATCATCATGATATGCGTAGGCTTGTTCTTTATCGCCTTGGGCGTGATCAAAGAGTTTGAGCCCATGCTGCTCGTTCCTATCGGCTTCGGCATGATTGTCGGCAACATCCCGTTCACTGACGGACTGCAGATTGGCGTCTATGAGAACGGAGCCGTGCTGAATTACCTCTATTTCGGTGTCATCAAGGGCTTCTACCCGCCACTGATCTTCCTTGGCATAGGCGCCATGACAGACTTCTCGGCGCTTATTTCGAACCCCAAGTTGATTCTGGTGGGTGCTGCCGCACAGTTCGGCATTTTTGCCGCCTACGCCACAGCTTTGCTGTTAGGTTTCACACCAATGGAGGCTGGCGCTATCGGCATCATCGGTGGTGCTGACGGTCCTACCGCCATCTTCCTGTCTTCCAAGTTGGCTCCCAGCCTGATGGGTGCCATCGCCGTGTCGGCTTACTCCTACATGGCTTTGGTGCCGGTGATCCAACCGCCTATCATGCGTCTGTTCACCAACGAGAAAGAGCGTCTTATCCGTATGCGACCGCCCAGAGCCGTCTCCCATCGTGAGAAAGTGCTCTTCCCGTTGTTCTGCATCCTGCTGACTGCCTTCCTCGTGCCGTCCGGTATTCCGTTGTTGGGCATGCCCTTTTTCGGCAACCTGCTGAAAGAGTGCGGCGTGACCAAACGTCTGGCCAACACCGCTTCCGGTCCGCTGATCGACATCGTGACGATCCTCATCGGCCTCACCGTCGGTGCCTCCACCCAGGCCACCAACTTCCTGACTCCGAAGTCCATCCTGATCTTCGTATTGGGTGCATTTTCCTTTGTAGTTGCCACCGCAACGGGTGTGCTCTTCGTGAAGTTCCTCAACCTCTTCTTGAAAGAGGGAAACAAGATCAATCCGCTCATCGGCAACGCCGGTGTCTCCGCCGTGCCTGATGCCGCCCGCGTCTCCTACGTGGAAGGTATGAAGTACGACAAGACC
>JAFYEU010000086.1 GCA_017544105.1 Bacteroidales bacterium | reverse complement strand
TTCTTTGGCAAGTACTCTGGCACGGTCAAGGAGAATGGTTTCTTCTGGGTCAACCCTTTCTTCAGCAAGGAGAAGCTCTCGTTGCGAGCCAAGAACATGGATGTGGAGCCCATCAAGGTCAACGACAAGAACGGCAACCCCATCATGATCGGGTTGGTGTTGGTATGGAAGATCAACGATACCTACAAAGCATGTTTTGAAGTTGATTCGGATGTGCGCAGCACTATCACGGAGACCTCGATGAAGTCTGTGAAGAGTTTTGACTCCTTTGTGCGGGTGCAGAGTGACGCCGCATTGCGCAAGGTGGCGGGCCTGTATGCTTACGACAACATGGATCGTGACGACGAGCAGATCACGTTGCGTTCGGGCGGTGAGGAGATCAACGAACGCTTGGAGGAAGAACTCCGCAAGCATCTGGAGATTGCCGGCATAGAGGTTGTGGAGGCCCGCATCAACTATCTGGCCTACGCTGCTGAGATTGCCAGTGTGATGTTGCGCCGCCAGCAGGCCGACGCCATCATCTCAGCCCGCGAGAAGATTGTGGAAGGAGCCGTCAGCATGGTCGATCTTGCCCTGAAGAAACTCTCCGCCGAAAAAATCGTAGAGCTGGATGAGGAACGCAAAGCCGCCATGGTCTCCAATCTGCTCGTGGTGCTCTGCGCCGACGAGTCCGCCTCCCCGGTCATCAATACCGGCACATTGTACCAATAAACCTGTAGAGACGTTCCATGGAACGTCTCTGTAACCCCATGGAACGTCTCTACATAAACCAAAACCTATGAAGAAGAGTTTTGCATTACGAGTTGATGCCGAGATTTTTGAGGCGCTGGAACGATGGGCTGCCGATGAGTTCCGCAGTGTCAACGGCCAGATCGAGTGGATCCTGGCGACCTCTTTGAAGAAGGTCGGCCGGATGCCCAAGAAGGCAAAGGAAAAACCATCGGAGGAAGAGTCTGCTCGTGCCTGATTCCCACGCCAAAGCGATTCTAAATCTCAACACACTATACAAAACAAGAGCGGGCGCCCGAAAGGGTGCCCGCTCTTGGTGTTGATTATAAGGTTAACTGCTAAAATTATTTCACAACAACTTTAGAAGTGTAAACTTTACCATTTTGGGAAACCTTCAACATGTAAACACCAGCTTTGAAGTTGTTAACGTTGATGTTAGCGGTGTTAACAGCGGTCTCGCTGTAAACTTGCTGACCAACAAGGTTGAAGAGTTGAACGGTAGCAGCCTCATTACCAGCGAGGGTAACAGTGAGGTTAGAGGAAGCAGGGTTCGGATAAACCGTGATGTTATCCTTCTCCATATCCTCAACATTCACGTTAGAGCAATCGTTGCAGGTAGCATAGAAGCTGACATACGGGTGATAGACAACCATATTGTCATTCTGATCTACATAAATCTCACCAGGGCAATATGCGCCATAAAAGATGATATTGCTAGGACCGTAAATAGACCAATCATTCAACACCAAACCGTTGCAGAGGTAGTTCATCAGTTCGTCAGAACCCATGGTCGTGTATTCAGAACGCGGATCCTCATTGATGAAAATACGGAAACTGCTTATGTCGGTTCCGATCAAGGATGTGGTTGTTCTGGCAACGCCAGGAACAAAGGTATAGGTGATGGCATTCACTTTGCCCGTAACGTTGGTCAAACCAGCAGGAGCAGGGAAGTTCCAGTAATAGAAATAATTTTCTTCGTCTGTAGCTGCATCTTCAGCCGTAAGCAGGATAGTGTCAAGCACTACAGTGGCATGGGTATAAGCCATGGAGCTATTGATATTGGAAAGATTAGATGCAGAGTGGGTATTGCTGTTATAAGGAACATAGTACGTTGCAAAAGCAGGATTATTACCTATGGAAAGATTATAAGCGCTTTCGTCATCCATGTTGATAACATAGGAGAAGATCAGGGTATCTACAACATTGGCATCCATGGCAGTACCACGGGTATATCTGGCCAGGATTTGCACTGAGTCGATGCTGTAGGAACTTCCAGTAGAGAGAGCAGGAACACTTTCTCCCATACTGGCTGTTTCCTGATAGAACTCAATCCAGTCATTCCAATTAAGGTTGTGAGTATGACCAACACCGAAGATTTGTACAGGAGAGTTGCCGTCAGTGTACGGATACAAACCCACGGAATCACACATAATGGGAGGAGCAAAACCTTCCAATTCAGTACCCCAATAATTCTCGAGGTCAGCGATGTAGTTAAACCAATACGAAGTGGTCGATTTGGCATCATTGTGAGATTTCATCTCAGGATTACCGATTTTGATAGTCTCACGAGTGTTTTTAATGACTTTTGGAGCAGGCATCACCTGTGCAAAACTCACGGAGACAATCAAAACAGCTGCTAAAAGTGTAAAAAGCTTTTTCATTTGTTTTTTGAATTTTGTGAATAATTATTGTTTTTAAAAATGATATTTGTCACTATATTTCAAGCCCGCAAATATACTATTTTTTTCAATTTCTATTTTTCACGCACTGAAAAAAAAACTTAATTCGTAAAATGTGGATTTCCAGCCTATTACAGAAAAACAAGCGTCTCATAATTTCCAGAAAAACCTGAATTCGTAGGAATATTTTCAGGGATAGTCACCAAGAGTACATATTCCAATCCGCTTCTCTCTCTATTTTCCCTGTTTCTGTCTGTCAATCGGACAAGAAAGCAAAAAAAGCGACAAAAATCCAATAAAAAATGTATTTTCGCACCTTCCTTTTTAAGGTATTTATTATTCATGCATATAACCCTTGTAACCCACATGAAAAAACTTTGGACTATCGCAGTATCCTTACTGTTAATCAATTTATTACAGGCCCAAACTCCTCAATTCACCTTGGTCAGTTCTAACAATCAGGAAGCCATCATTCACGTTTCTTTTCCCGCGTATCAGGCCGAAGGCATCTATGAGAATGGCGCCATCATGTATCGCCTGCAGATGCAGGGAGCCTATCCCTTGCTTGTCGCCGGCGCTCCTGAGCTGCTGGAGACGGCCACCTCGCTCATCGTTCCCGAAAACAGTCATCCGACGGTAGAGGTGCTCTCCTCTGAGTCCTATACCATCGACAACTTTAACTTAATCCCATCCAAGGGACGGCTTCTCCGCAACACGAATCCCGCCACCGTTCCCTATGTCAAGAACAAAACCTACAGTCGCGACCAAATGCTGTATGAAGACACCGTGGTTGTGGGAGACATATACCAGTTGCGGGATTTTCAGGGAGTTTCCCTTCAGTTCTTTCCTTTTGCCTACAATCCGGCACAGCAAAAGTTGAAAGTCTATTCCGACATCACCGTCCGGGTGAAGTTCAACGCCACCGGCAACGTGCGACAAGTCAACAAGGTGGCCAGCGTCTTCAACGACATCTACCAAGATCATTTCCTCAACTATAACCAGATGAAATCCACTCCATTGGTGGAGTTCGGTGAGATCCTCATCTTGGCCCCCGACAACTTTTGCAGTGCCATGCAGCCCTACGCAAATTGGAAAATCAAGAACGGCTACCCCACCGAAATCGTTCCGCTGTCCGTCGCTGGCAACACCAGTTCCGCTATCAAAAACTACATCACCTCCTACTACAACTCTCACAACTTGGCCTTCGTGGTCATCGTGGGCGACAACCAGCAGTTCCCGACCATCAGCGCGGGCGGCAATGTGAGCGACAACTACTATGTGGAGGTAGCCGGCAATGACTCCTATCCGGATGTCATCCTGGGCAAAATCTCTGCCGAGACAGTAGCACAGGTGACCACACAGGTCAACAAGTTCATCCAATATGAGCGCAACCCTGTCGTGACTTCCCACTTCAGCAAATTCCTCGGTATCGCCTCCAATCAAGGTCCTGGCGACAACAACGAATATGACTACCAACATATCCGCAATATTGACAACCTGCTGCAAAGCTACACGTACACGAGTGGTTATGAGTTGTTCGAAGGCTCTCAAGGCGGTTTGGACGCCAGCGGAGATCCAACAGCCGCCATGGTCAGCTCTGCCGTCAATGCAGGAGTGGGTATCATCAACTATACTGGACATGGTGATGTAACAATGTTTGTAACTACCAGTTTCAGCAACTCACATGTCAACAATCTCACCAACGACAACATGCTGCCGTTCATCTTCTCCGTGGCGTGTGTGAACGGTGCCTATTCCGGTGCCACCTGTTTTGCGGAGGCTTGGCTGCGCGCCACCCACAATGGGCAACCAGCCGGTGCCGTGGGCACGCTGATGTCCACCATCAACCAACCCTGGAACTCTCCCATGTGCGCGCAAGACCACATGAACCAGATTCTGACCGGCACCTCCTCCGTGAGCCAAAAGCGGACCTTCGGTGGCATTGCCGTCAACGGCATCATCAAGATGCTCGACAACTATCACGATTATGAGGTGGCCCGCACGTGGATCCTCTTCGGCGACCCTGCCATGATGGTCCGCACGGCGGAACCCCAGACGCTGACCGTCAACTATGATGAGATGATCCCCCTGGGGACCACCGACATCCCCTTCTCCTGCATGGTGGAGGGCGCACGCATCACCCTGACCAGCCACAACGAGATCCTCAGCACCGGCCTCGTCAGCAACGGGAACCTCACCCTGAGCATTCCCTCCTCATTGACGCCTGACGACACTATCTTCATGGTAGCCGCCGCCCCTAACTACATCCCTATGGAGGGCACCATCCAACTCTTCGTCCAAAACGGCCCCTATGTCGTCTGCAAGAACTTCGAATTATATGATAACGGCAACCAAAACGGTGAAGCCGACTACGGTGAGGACGTTAACGTCAACGCCATCTTCGCCAATGTGGGCAATGAACCGGCACAGAATGTATCTGTCACTGTCACCTCTAACGACCCCTATCTCTCTATACTGAACGGCTCACATAGCATTAGCCAACTGGGGGCCAATGCCACAGAGACCCGCAGCAACACCTTCTCCTTCCATGTGGCCTCCAACGTGCCGGCATTCCACAATGCCATCGTCCACATGACCATCCATTATGGCAACAGCACCCAGGAAAGAGACTTTGTCATTCCCCTCCATGCTCCCGTCTTGGGTATCTTTGAGACTGGTCGGGTCAACGATGCCACGCTGGGCAACGGCAACCTCCGTCTCGACTTCGGCGAGATGGCCTACCTGAATGTCGATGTCTCCAACACCGGCAACGGACAAGCAGGCGAAGGAACCTTTTATCTCAACTCCACCGACGGCAAGATTCATCTGTACCGACTGCCGCAAGATGTTCCGGTCTTGGCCGTCAACGGTGTGCATACCACCCAATATCGTATCCAGGTAGATCCTTCTGTCACCCAACCCACCATCACAACGCTGAGAGCCATCTACCGGGTAGGCGACTATGCCATTGAAAAGATGATCAGCTTGAAAGTCGGCATTGTGCTGGAAGACTGGGAGGCTGGTGACTTCACCGCTTTCAGCTGGAGCCAATCAGGTAGCAAACCTTGGACCATCACCACGCAGAATCCTTACGAAGGAACCTATGCTGCCCGCTCAGGCACTATCAACAATAACTCCTACTCCTCTCTCTCCATCAACTGGAACTGCACCACTGCCGACACGATTTCCTTCTACTATCTGGTCTCCTCAGAAGCAAACTATGACATGTTCTCTTTCAAAATCGACAATGTGGAGCAAGGCAGTTGGAGTGGCGAAGTGGGCTGGACCCGTGCCGCCTACCCCGTAACCCCCGGACAACACAAGTTCACATGGACATATACCAAGGACTATATGATGACCGGTGGTAGCGATTTGGCCATGATTGATCTCGTAGAGTTCCCCAGCAGCAACACCCCCACGAGCGTGGAGGACCTTGCCGTAGTCACCACCATCGCGGTCATGCCGAACCCGACCACCGACAACGTCCGCATCCTCCTCAACGATGATGCCGACCTCAGCCATATCCAATATCAACTTTACGACCACACTGGCCGCTTGCTGCAACAGAACATGCTGACAGACTATAACACCATTCTCTCGTTAGGCAGATACGCCAGCGGCATGTACTATCTTGTGATTCGGGACGCCGAATCTGTTCTCCATAACGCTAAGATCATCAAACAATAATGACAAACAAACCCCTTATACTGATTGTCAACGACGACGGTTACGAGGCTACCGGACTGGAAGCCATGGTAGAAATCGCCAAGACATTTGGAGAGGTGGTAGTGGTAGTCCCTGACCGGACACGCTCGGCCATGAGCCACGCTATCACCATGAATGAACCGCTACACGTGCGACAATACAAAGAAGAGGATGGCGTCAGCTACTGGCGCACCAATGGCACCCCTGTGGACTGTGTCAAAGTGGGAGAGCGGGTTGTCTTGCGCGACCGCCATATCGACCTGGTGCTCTCCGGCATCAACCACGGCTCCAACTCGTCGGTGAGTGTCCTTTACTCCGGCACCATCGGGGCTGCCATAGAGGCCTCCTTCTCCCACCCTGCCGTGGGCTTGTCACTGCTCGACTACTCCCCGAACGCTGACTTCACAGCCGCTGTGCACTACGGGAAGATCATTGTCGGTGAGGTCTTGAAGCATGGGCTTCCTGCCCACACCTGCCTCAACGTCAACTTCCCCAACGTGCCCTTGGAGGAAATCAAAGGTATACGCGTGACCCGCCAGACAGACGGTTACTGGTATCAGGATCTGGAGGAGCGCATCGACCCGCACGGCCGCAAATACTACTGGCTTACCGGACACCTCGTCAATACCGACCCGCATGAGGATACCTGCGAATGGGCCCTGTCTCACAACTACATCTCTGTGCAGCCAGTCCAATACGACATGACGGCTCACCAATATATTAACGACTTAAAATATCTGGAAAATGTTCAATAAATTAAGAAAAGACTCCTACGTGATTGGCATTCTGCTCGGCGTGATCGTTCCAGCCGTCTGCTTCGGCATCCTTTATGGCATTTTGGCACTGCTGATTCACTTCAAGCCTGACATGCTGGTTAACAACCCCCATCTGATGCGGACCATCCTGCCCAAGTTTGTCCTGATTGGCATCATCCCTTCCGTATTGTTGCTGCGGCACTATCTGCTGAATCTGAAATACGACAAGACTGGGCGCGGCATCCTCATCTCCACCTTCATCATCGGCATTGTTTTTGCCATTCTGCATTTTGTTTTATAAAGATATGAGACTTTAAAAAAAAAGCCCGTCCATGGACGGGCTTTTTTTATAGGATATTAGCAAGTTGCTCTTTCATCTTTTCCAACTCATCCTTCATCCTCACCACAATCTGCTGTATGAGAAAATCATTGGATTTGGAGCCGAGGGTGTTAATCTCGCGCCCGCACTCCTGCACAATGAAAGCCAGTTTTTTACCATTGGCATTGGCATCCCGCATCGTCTCCAAAAAGTAATTACAATGCTTGCGCAGGCGGACCTTCTCTTCTGTGATATCCAGCTTTTCAATATAGTAGAACAACTCCTGCTCAAAACGGTTCGGATCATATTGTGCCTTAAGTTTTGATTCCTCCAAACCCTTCTCGAATTTGGCACGCAACGTCGCAATACGGTTCTCCTCCAAGGGCGTCACCTCGTCAATCATATCTCGGATCAAGCAGATACGCTTATCGAAATCGCGGGCGAGAATCTCCCCTTCCTGCATACGGAATTCATCCACCATCCGGCAGGCTCCGGCAACGGCGTTTGAAAGGGATTCCCATTGCGCCTCGGTCAATTCCTCCTGCACGGTCGTCACCACATCCGGCATACGCAACACATGCAGGAAGATGTCACTTTCCACAGGATTCCCTATCTCCGCGGAGAGTTGCTTGAGAGCGGCATAATAAGACTTGGCCAATTCGGTGTTGATGGTCACATCGTCCGTGAAACCCTTCTCAAAATAGATACTTACATCTACCTTGCCCCGTTCCAGAAGGCGGGAAATCAATGCGCGTATTTCAATCTCCTTAGAACGGAAAAGAGGCGCAATGCGCGTGTTCATATCCATCTGCTTGCTGTTCAGCGTACGGATTTCGACAATCACGGATTTGCCCTCCATATCAAAAGTGGTGCGACCGAAGCCGGTCATGGATTTAATCATAGCAGCAATTTTTTATGGGCGCAAAGATACAAAAATAAAGGGCAGGCTTGACAGCCTGCCCTTGAGAGTTCGTCATGAAATGAAATTATTTCACGATCAGCTTCTGAGTAGAGGTACCTTGGGCGGTCTTAACGTTCACCATATAGATACCGGCATTCAGATTGCTGATATTCAGCTGATGGAAATTGCTGCCTTCCACTACATTGAGGGACTCGGTGTAAACACACTGACCCATCAGATTGTAGATGGAGAGAGATGCGTTAGCCGTCTCCGTGGAAGAAAGGGCAATCGTGACCATGTTGCTGGCCGGGTTAGGATAAAGATTCATACTGGTCAGCGTGTTGTCCACGATGCCAGTCGAATCGATGCAAAGACCACTATAGACGTCCGTGATCTTGTTGTAAACGCCCATATCGGCGGCATCCAACTGCATGAAATAGATAGAGGATTCTTGACCGGCAACCGCAACGTTGTTCTCTTTAATCTCATTACCAGCAAAGTAATCCCATTGCCACGTCATGGCAATCTTGCCATTGACAACCTTGGGGGCCACTACAGGGAACACATTCTCACCATCCACCCAGAGACAATCGGAATAGGTATCAATGGAGTAATTAGCCCAATCATCGATGTAGAAGCAGTCTTTGTTATAGGAGAGCCAAGAAGTACCCTCACTCCAAGTAGTACCACCATCGGTGGATTTTTTACCAAACACACCACGATAGTAGGAAGAAGAATTGATGTCAACAAAAGGATAGTCCAGTGTTTGGACATAGATCAGGTAAACATTATCACCATCTACCAAAAGTTGGGGCATGGAGACAGCACCGACACCATAGGAAGGCCACTGTCCATTATTCATATACCAAACAGTGTCATCGCCATCCATATCTTCTTTGACGAAGATGGTATAACCGGCCAATGCCAAGGAGTCAGGGTCCATGGTGTTCCTGGAAGCCGTGATGGTTGGCATAGACTCATTCCAGTATAACAAACCGGCAACACCTGGGAAATAGGAGTGTTGACCATCGCCCAGCACATCATTCATGACGCGGGTAATACCGAAAGCCACGTGGACAGTACCCGTAGCAGAGAGGGCAATGCTGCAGCTACCGTCAGCCACGTACGGGGTATCCAAGACCTCAGTAGTAGCTTCAGTATAACCATCCGGAATAGGAGAATCCACAATAGTGGTCTTCGTGAAGGTTACGCCATTGTCAGAACTCTTCCACATGAACGCGTCATTCCAAGAGTCAGCAACCAAGATTGCCACATAGTCGCCATTAGAAGCGATGGAATAGGAATCGCCGGAGAACTGGGCGATCTGGGTTGGGGTAACATCACCCACGATACGAGGAGCCTCCCAATTGACAGTGTTGGAAGAAGGGTCATACGTACCACGGATGTACACAAGACAGGTCTGAATTCCTTGATAAAGATATCCATCATCAGACTCTGTACAAGCAATCAGGTGGATCGTATTGCCATTGGTGACCATCTGGGGCCACAAAAGGCAGGTACTTGTTGCAGAAGTGGCAGTAGTAGCGGCAGGGCCATAGAGGTTGGTGAAAGTCCAGTCACCGGTACCCTTTTGAGGACGTACGCCGATAACCAAGGCATCAGAACCGTTATGGGAAGCCATGATCTCGCCATTGCCGAGAGCAGCCATGGTGGGCCAACCAGTTTTCATGGTCTCCAGTCTTTCTGTAGCGGAAGGACTGTTAATCCATGCTGAACCGTCAAAATAGTTGTAGCCAGTACCACGGCCCGTGCTTGCCGACGTACAGGTTGTCCAAACGGCGGAAACGGAACCATCCGGCCAGGAAATCATTCTCGGAGCCATAGAGCCATTGGTCTGCAAGTCATAATAGGTAGCACCGATAGCATTACCATTACCCAACATAGAGGTAAAATTGCGGGGAACGGCATTGTACTCAGTACCTTTCAAAATCTGAGGATGCGTGACAGCAATCTTGGCAGCATCCTTCTTACTCATTTTCTGCATGGGTGCATTCTGAGCCATCAGAGAACCCACAAAAAACAAGGAAACAATAGCGAGTAAAACTTTTTTCATAATTCGGGTTTTTAATGATTAATTGTATTTGGTTCAAAATAAAAAAAGGGTTGCAGGACACCATCATCCTGCAAACCCTTGATTGATATTAATTTTCTCGTTTGCTGGCGGTATAGTTGATCTTCAAGGCGTTGTTTTTACGCAACTCATTTTTGATAGTGTTGACATAACGCATCTGAACGTCCTTGTCCACTTTAAGGGAGAAGGTCAGTTTATCGCGATCCTCAGCATCACGGGACTCTTTTTCGGTACCGATGAAGTTCTGAACTTCCGTCACCAACTCCTCAGCTTTGATAGTCTGGTCGTTCAACTGTACGGAAACCTCACCGGGAGGAAGCGTATTCTCATTTTTATTAATAGGAGCACCGATATAGATATTGGCTACCAAAGATTTCTTCTCCAGTTTTTGAATCTCCGTGGCTTTTGGCGGGGTGAAGTGCACCTTCAGGGAGGACTCACGCATCGTGGTAATCACCATGAAGAAGAACAAAAACATGAAGATGATATCAGACATGGAACCCATATTCAGTTCCGGCGTCTCCTTCTTCTCGTTTGATTTAAATCTAGACATAATCCATCAAATTAGCTTAGGTTATTGAGCGGCTCCTTGAGTACCATAGTCCATAGGAGGAGCCTCAGAAATACTCATCGGAATAGCCGTGGAAACTGATTTTTGTGCAGCGGAATCCAACACGCTGAACTTCTTGCCGAAGTACTGCAGAGCAGCCTCATCACGCAATTCGTTCACGGCACGTTGCAGTTCGTTCTGCACCTGAACATACATGTCGTAGCTGGTGCCTTGGTCATTTCTCAGAGAAACCACACCTTTGGAAACAGCATAGTCACCGATACCCTCGATGAGTTTGTTCTGTTTCTCAGGAAGCTCGTCGGAGTTGGTCGGGTTGGCAAAGAATTCCTTTGCTTTATCCTTCAACTCTGAAATCATGATGATTTCCCCGTTGCAGGAGATCTGATCAAGATAGTTCACCTCGACATTCAACACATTTCTTCTCTTGATATCAACAATCTGTTCCTGGGTATCTTCCGTTTTTGGAGGCGGCAACTTACGGGGAATACCTTGCTCCGTATTGATGGAAGAGGTCAACAGAAAGAAGGTCAACAGCAGAAATGAAATATCTGACATTGCGCCTGTACTCAAACCTGGCGTTTTTCTCTTACTCATTTTAATTTCTGTTTTTAATAGCGTTCATAATAGCGGAAACCACGATAGCCAGAATAGCGGCAAACAGCACCACATATAAGGTGAAGCAAGCAGCATTAACCATCTTGAAGCTGGAGGCCGTCATGCCATTCTTCAAGGCAACAGGCGTCAGCGTGGAAGAGCCGACCATATATCCAATCAAAACCACGAGAGCAAGCAAGGCCAGCACCACCAAGATCTTGTAAGAAGAACGGAAGTTCTTGACGATCTTGATCAAGGCGAAGGCGAGCAGCAACATCACGGTCACGATAGCCAAACAATAGGCCAAGATGATAAAGATGTTTTGCAGCGTGGCGCTCTTTCTGAATCCGCGCAGGTCATTCTGCAAAGCCTCCAGATCCGTGGCTTTCTTGTTGGCAGACGGAGTCTGATCAATGTTAGTGGCGGTGGAAACCAGAGAGTTAGCTGCTTTGAGGTAGTTGCGTTCAACCAGATAGTTCTGTTTGATCACATCATACTCGGATTCAAGATTACGGATATAGGACTCAAGGTCTTTCAGCGTGTTCACATTATTGAAGCCTTGCGTATAGTCGTCTTTCTTGTCGCATTTGGCAAAAAGACTGGCAGCATGGTCGGGGAATTTGGCTTTATAGTCTGCCAATGCCTCTTCGGAGGTGATTCTTTTCAATTCGGAAAGGAATGTGTAGAGGATATCTTTCTGCAGTTGGACAGCCTTCAAGTCTTTATTGGCCTTGTCAATAGTCTCGGAGTTTGAATCAATCCAAGCATTCAGGTTCTCAGGGGTTGCAGTCAGAAGCTCATCCACCACTTGTGGATTTTGGGCTTCAATCTGGCGTACTTGCACAAATTGGTCCTTCTTGTCATTATTGAAACCAAACGAGAAGACCAGTGCTAACAAGCAATCCAAGATGGCTACTGCAAATATGACGATTTTTAATATTTTATTAGACATTAGAGTAGCTTTATAAAGTTAACAAGATATGTTATTGTATATATAATAATGTTGGATTACTTATTCTTCACTAAGATATCCATGAAGGAGATGGTAGCATCTTCCATATCGTTCACAATGCTATCGATCTTGGTAAGCAGATAGTTGTAGAACACTTGGAGAATCATAGCGGAGATCAAACCGAACACGGTGGTCAACAAAGCGGTTTTCATACCACCAGCCACGATGGTCGGGGAGATATCACCAGCGCGCTCGATATCATCGAATGCCTGCACCATACCGATCACAGTACCCAAGAATCCCAAGGAAGGAGAAAGGGCGATGAACAAACTGATCCAAGTCATGTTGGTTTCCAGGTTGGCCATCTGAACGCCACCGTAAGAGGTGAGGGCTTTCTCTACAGAGTCGAGACCTTCATCATAACGGTCGAGACCTTGATAGAAGACAGCTGCGAGCGGGCCTTTGGTATCGCGGCAAACCTCTTTAGCTTTTTCAATACCGCCATTCTTGATGGCATCCTCTACCTTGTTCAACAACTTCTTGGAGTTCACGGAAGAAAGGTTGAGATAGAAAATACGCTCAATGACGAAGGCAAGACCCAGGATCAAACAGATGAGCACCGGGGTCATCCACACGGCACCACCTTGGATGAACTTGTCTTTCAAAACGTAGTGCAAGCCGTGATTCTCTGCCTCATCAGGATCAGAAGTCAATTCTGCGGGAGCAGCCTCAGGGGCAGCTTGCGTGGTATCCACGGTCTGCTCTGTGGCGGGTTTGTCGGCTTTTTTTGAATTTTGAGCAAATGCGTTGTTTGCAATACCGAAGGTTAAGAAACCGAAAACGGTAAGTAAGGCGATTAGCTTTTTCATAATGACTTTAGTGTTTAAATTTTAAAATAACTTTTTAATTTATAATATCTTAATTTGATTGCTTCTCAACTTCTCAGGACCTTCTGGGATCCGAATCCGGATAACCGCTCCTTTCTTTCATCGCAAGTCCGACATGCGCGGTTTTCCACTCTCCCATCATTCCTAATTAAGGCGGTAAAAGTACAATTTTTTTTTAGACAAACCACTATTTTTTTTGAACATATTTTTATGAAAAAAAATTTTGATTTTTTATGATAGACACATTAAAAAAAAACATACTTTTGCAGTCTATTTAAAATCGATTTTTAATCAACTTATTATTCACATTAAATTCAACAAAAAAATGAAAAAGTTATTTAGCGTAATGGCCATCGCTGCCATGTTTGTGTTCACTTTCAGTTCTTGTGGTGATCCTGAGAAGACTACTGCAGATTATCTTTGCCAACCCAAAGGTTGGGTCCTTTCTGCTGCTACCTCTACCCCCGCTTATGACTTAAGCGATGGTACCCACATCACCGACCTGATGACCGAAGGTTACCTCTATGCTTATGAGTTGGATGACATCATCACCTTCAACGCCAACGGTACAATGTCCATCAAACCGGGTACCAACGTTGATCCTGTTGCCGGTTATCAACAAGAGGTTGGTTCCACTTGGCATTTCAATGCTGACACCACCATGCTTTATTTCCAAATCCCGTTCTTCTATGACAACGATGGCACTTCTTTCGATGCTGAGCTCGAAAATGCCAAGATTCTCTACATCAACGATACCGAGATGAAGTTGGCTTACACCTTCAAGGATGACGATGTTGCCAAGGGTGAGTACACCTTCTACTTGACCTATGTTCCTGCCAAATAATTTTTAAATCCTATAAACCCTAAATCTTATTACAATGAAAAAATTATTCTTAGCATTATTATGCGCTGGTTTGTTCTTCGCTTGTGGTAACAAGAAAACTGCTGAAGAACCCGCAGTTGACACGACCGCTTGTCAAGAGCAAGTTGTGGACGAACCTGAAGTGGTTGCAGAACCTGAAGTAGCTGAGGTTGCTGAAGCTCCCGCTCAAGAGCCCAAAGCCAACACGACTTCCAAACCGAAACCGAAGCCGACCGTTCAACAACACGCTCAGCAAGCTGCTGAAAATGTAGCTAATGCTGCTATTGACCAAGCTGAGAGCAACGCTACTCAACAAATTCAATCTAAGAAAAGAAGATAATTTTTTTATCTTTCACACAAAAAAAGGGACCATTTCAGGTCCCTTTTTTTGTGTCTGCCGGATCCAAAGACAATATTCCTCTGGTAATAGGCCAATCGTCCCTAAGAGAGCATTTTCAATTGTTGGTTTGTATTTGAAAATTGTGTACCTTTGCACCGTTTTCAAGGGCTCAGAAACTACTTGATATTTCAATAGTAATAAGACAATTATAAAACACTGATAATGAAAAATACTCCTATTCCTGCAGACATCGTAGATCAGATTGTGACAGAACGCGGCATCAAAGAGGTGAGCAAGGCTTCCATCCGCGAAATTAAACGACTTATTAATGATATAGAGAAGGCCAGCGGGCAAGAGTTCGTCCGCATGGAGATGGGCATCCCGGGACTCCCTCCCTGCCATGTGGGCGTAGAGGCTCAGATCGAGGCACTCAAAAAGGGCGTAGCCGCTATTTATCCGGACATTGAAGGTATTCCTGAGATCAAGAAAGAGGCTGCCCGCTTCGTCAAGAACTTCATTGACCTGGAGGTCAATCCGGAAAACTGTATCCCTACTGTGGGCTCCATGATGGGCGGTATGGCCGGCTTCATGACTTTCGTGCGCTGCCGCAAGGAGCGTGACACGACCCTTTTCATCGATCCCGGCTTCCCGGTTCAGAAACAACAGCATCGAGTCATGGGCCTCAAATACGAAACCTTCGATGTATATAACTTCCGCGGCCCCAAATTGAGAGCCAAACTGGAGAGCTACCTAGAGAAAGGCAACATCCACACCATCATGTACTCCAACCCCAACAACCCGTCATGGATCTGCTTCACGGAAGAAGAGTTGCAAATCATCGGCGATGTGGCTAACAAATACGACGTCTTCGTATTTGAAGACCTGGCCTACTTCGGCATGGACTTCCGTCAGAACATCTCCGCACCGGGCATCCCGCCTTACCAGCCCAGCGTCGGCAAGTACACGGACAACTACGCTCTGTTGATCTCCGGCTCCAAGGCATTCAGCTATGCCGGCGAGCGTATCGCCCTGATGATTATGTCCAACAAACTCTTCAAGCGCGAATTCGACGACTTAGTGCCCTACTTCAACATGAAGCAGTTGGGTCGCGCCATCATTTACGGCACCGTTTATGCCATCAGCTCCGGCGTGGCACATTCCGCACAATACGCCATGGCTGCCATCTTGAAAGCTTGCAACGATGGCACCTACAACTACATAGAAGACGTGAAAGAGTATGGTGAAAAGGCCAAGATCATGAAGAAGATGTTCACTGACAACGGCTTTGAAATCGTTTACGACAAGGACGGAGAGAAATCTTTGGCCGATGGATTCTATTTCACCGTGGCTTACCCAGGCATGAGCGGCAATGAACTCTTGAAAGAACTGCTTTACTACGGTATCAGCGCCATCTCCTTGAGCACCTGCGGCAGCGAACGCGCCGAAGGTCTGCGCGCCTGTGTCTCCCTGACCCCGCGCCGCCAGTTCCCGATACTCGAGGAAAGACTGAAGCTTTTCAAAGAAAATCACTAATTCAGTTAATAGTTTTCCTTGAGCGGCACCCGCTGGGGCAAGAGCTCGGTAGAAAAACATGGAGGATTCGGAAGAGTCCTCCTTTTTTTTATGGTTGTAATTCGCAAAGATAATTATCAGCAAGAAACCACATTTTTTGTACCTTTGCACTTTCAATACAGTATCATTATGGCCAGTCTTAAAGATTTATTCCATTCTGCAGCATACAGGGCATTTATGAAAAAACTCCTGCTCTACGCACTGATTGTCCTTGTCTTAGGGATCATTTTTTGGGCATGCAAATTGCCTGGAGGTACCGTGATGACCATTGTCGGCGGCAGCGTCCTCGTCTTTTGGGTATTATTTTACCTTTTTGGAAAAATAATCAGGTAGATTCTCCTTGTCCAGAAGTTGATCAATAACAATAAAAAAGTAAAAGCCTTCTTTCATTCATATTTTGAAATTCAGAATCATGAACAAATACGAAGCATTCCCCTCTCCCTGTTACATCCTTTCGGAGGAAGCCTTATTGGCGAACCTGCAGCTACTGAATCTGGTTGAGCAGGAGGCCAACGTCTCCATCATCTGCGCGTTGAAAGGCATGTCGTTCTGGCGGTCCTTCCCGCTCATCAAACAGTACTTAGCCGGCGCCACTGCCTCATCACTGCATGAAGCCCGACTGATATCGGAAGAGATGAGTTGCGACGCTCACACCTACGCACCCGTCTATTTCGAACACGAATTCCCCCAACTGCTCATATACAGCAGTCACTTGACATTCAACTCGTTAAGTCAGTGGGACAAATATAAGGAGATTGCTCTCAACAGTCCTAAGAAGGTAAGTTTCGGGCTGCGTGTCAATCCGGAATACTCGGAGATTGAGACCGACCTGTACAATCCGGCGCTCCCAGGTTCCCGGTTGGGCATTTTGGCCGAGGATCTGCCCGACACACTGCCGGAGGGCATTGAAGGACTGCACTTTCACGTGTTGTGCGAGAACGACAGCTACGCCTTGGAGCACTGCTTGCAGGCCTTCGAGCAGCGCTTCGCCAACCATATCCGCCAGTGCAAATGGGTCAACTTCGGCGGCGGGCATCACATCACCCGCGCAGACTACAATATCCCACACCTGATCCAGCTGCTGAAAGACTTCCGAAGCCGCTACCCCAACGTGGAAGAGGTCATCTTAGAGCCGGGCGAGGCCGTGGGCTGGCAGACCGGCGTGCTGACTTCCACGGTAGAAGACATCATAGAAAACAAAGGCATCAAGATTGCGATGCTCAACGTCTCGTTCGCCTGCCACATGCCCGACTGTCTGGAGATGCCTTACAAGCCGACCGTCCTGGGGGCTCACGAGCCTGCCGAAGGCGACAAGTTCGTCTATCGCTTGGGCGGCTGCTCCTGCCTGGCTGGCGACTACATTGGCATGGGCGACTTTGCCTTCGACGAGCCTCTTGAAGTTGGTGACCGAATCGTTTTCGACGACATGATCCATTACACAATGGTCAAGACCACCTTTTTCAATGGAGTGCCCCATCCGTCCATCGGCATCATCCACACTGATGGGGAGTTTGAATTACTAGCTGAACCTGGAGACTACCCATCCTATAAAGCCAAGTTGGGATAATGAACTATACGCTCAAGCAACGGACAAGAGAAAGCCGAGAGGAACTCTTCGACCCTGTCAGGCACAAATGGGTGGCCAAGACTCCTGAGGAGCAGGTACGCCAGACCTTCGTTCTATACTTGTTGAATGTGCGGGGGATACCTATCTCACACATCTCCGTTGAAAAAGCCATTCAAGTAAACGGTATGACGCAACGATATGACCTGGTTGTTTTCGACCAGGATGGTAAACCGTGGATGGTTGTTGAGTGCAAAGCGCCATATGTTGAGTTGACTCAGGAGGTCGTTGAGCAGGCTGGTCGATATAACAAAACGCTCCGTGCGCCAATTTTGGGCGTGACCAACGGGGTGGAGCAAATATTTTTCAGGATCGACTATGAGACGGAGGAGATTGTAATGTTGTAAGGGGGGGGGGGGCAGAAAAGCGGCGAAAGGGTGCCAGAGGACACCTGTTTCATTACTAATCAATAAGTATGAGTTGACTGAACTTTTTTTTAAGTATTTGTACACAACTAAATAAAAATTATTTATGCAATCTGCATTTGTTAAATATTTGTGTATTTTTGCAAATATAAAAACTATTAATCTAGTACTTACTAAAAATGAACTCTGAAACGACATTCAACTCATTTGCAGATTTATCCAGAAAATTAACAAATCAAAACAAGTGCAAAAATTATCTTGCATGGATCAGGTGGCAGGGAAAGCCGAAATGTCCCTATTGTGGATGCGAGAAAGTTTATCACAAGAAAGATGGTCGTTATGCCTGCTCAGGGTGCCAAAACACTTTCTCAGTGCTTGTCGGAACGATTTTTCAAAATACAAAGCTACCTCTAACCACCTGGTTTAGAGCAATCTTTCTGATATGCAACAGCAAAAAAGGCATATCCTCCTGTCAATTATCAATGATTTTAGGCATCACGCAAAAGACTGCTTGGTTTATGCTTCATAAAATCAGGATAATACTAAAAGAAAAAACAGATATCTTCAAGGATGTAGTACAAGGAAGAATCAGAGAAATGCGGAGCAGAAAAGGCAACTTGTTCAAAGTCAGGCTGTCAGAAGAGCCTCATCTCATTCATCCTGTTTTGCAGAAGTACATCATTCCCAAAAGTCGAATTTTCAAAGATCAACGAATTTGCGTCCAAACAATGTTTGAAAGTGAGAGAAGTCCATACCAAATAGAAGATCCCTATCCTATAGGAATTAAGAAAAATGTTGACAAGCAAATAATTGTGGATGGATTATGGCAACAGCTCAAAAGAATGGTGATGGGAGTTTGCCATTTTGTTTCGTCAGCACACTTTCACCGATATGTTTACGAGGCAATATTTAGGCGAAATAATCAGCACCTCTCTAACGAAGCCAGATTTAATATGGTCATGATCAGAACAAATCATGTAATACCATATTGTCTCGTAAGCCCAAAAGATATGTAATAACAAATATTTAACTACTTTAATGCATGGGGTTAGAATCTGCGTGAACATTTACAGTCAACAAGTAATTATTGGGGACAACGGAGCTGTACAAAAAAACAACTAACCAGACCATTATTTCCATCATCTCTCCAGCCCCAAAATAATTATTGTATAATCCCAATATATTTTGTACCTTTGCGGCCTATTATCAAAAATAAAAATAACTTATATAATAATCAACAAAACAACAACTTATGGCAGAAAAAAAATTTATGACATGCGACGGTAACTGCGCGGCTGCGCACGTGGCCTACATGTTCAGCGAAGTCGCCGCCATCTATCCTATCACCCCCTCTTCCCCGATGGCTGAGTACATCGACGAGTGGAGTGCAGGCGGCAGAAAGAACATTTTCGGTGAGACCGTGAAGGTCGTGGAGATGCAATCCGAGGCAGGTGCCGCCGGCGCCGTGCACGGTTCCCTCCAGGCTGGTGCCCTGACTACCACATACACCGCATCACAAGGTCTCTTGCTGATGATCCCCAACCTGTACAAGATGGCTGGTGAGCTCCTTCCCGGCGTCTTCCACGTCTCCGCACGTGCCCT
>JAFYEU010000085.1 GCA_017544105.1 Bacteroidales bacterium | reverse complement strand
TCGTGGAGAAGGCAGAGGTGCTGAAACTCGGGGCCCGTGGACTGCGTTCTATCGTGGAGAAGATCATGAATGACGCCATGTTCGAGTTCCCCTCCTCCGGCAAGAAGAAGATTGCCATCACCAAGGCCTACGCCGTGGAGCATTTTGAAAAAAAATAAAGTGATTTTGTTCATTTTTTTTCTTGCTTGAACTGCAACAATTGATTGTCTCATTCGTTATTAAAAATGTTACTTTTGCATTTTTGAAACGACACGAAAAAAACTAGGATATGAAAAGATTCTTTGCCCTCTTGCTTTTGCTCTGTATGAGTGCTGGATGGATTTCGGCGCAGAACCCAACTCCGTATATTGGCACTCCACCCACTTTCAACACGTTCAATGCCAACTATGTGAAGTGCAGATATGGTCAGAGTAGCTCAAGCTGGTCTGCCTGCCATACCTCTAATGAGATATGGAAATACAATACAAGCGGGTCCAACTATTCTTGGTATCAGACCACCATCACATCTACAATCAACAATGCTACTACCGGCACGATGCAGAATGGCACCAACTTCAGTCACCGTCTGATCACAGGGCAGAATGCCAATCCTGGTGGCGGCGTGGTGAACGGCCGTGACGCCTGTATGTGCTATCAGGTTGGGAACACATACATACAAGATTATGTGATGCCTGTGGGCGGATGGGATCCGGCTATTCCGGCGGCGGATCTCCCGTTGGATATGAGGATTGACACCGTGGTACAGATCGGCGGCCCCAACGATCAGGGCACCAAGAGCCAATCGATAGAGTATTGGTTCAAACCAGACACTAACGAGAGCGTGCTGCTGGTAATGTTTGCCTTCGCACAGGAAAAAGCGTGCCATCAAGTGTGGTACAATCCCTTCTTCACTATTGAAGTCCTGGACCAAAACTACAACCTTTTGAATCTGGGCTATTATTCCAATCTGAACGGGCAGCCCATGAGCAATCCGAACAATGCCAATTACTGGCCCTATTCACAGTTCTTGATTGTACCTATCCCGGGTGGTGGTAACTGTTCCAGTCAACCCAGTATTCCCTATTGTCGGGCAACCCCATCCACCTATGACTATTATGGGACGAATGCGGAAAATCTGGCATTCCAGATCCATTCTTGTCCATACAGCCAATACCATTCTTTCATTCCGGAATCCCACAGCGGCATTGAATGCGAGTGGTTCCAATATACTCCGTTGGCCTTTGACCTGTCAGAGCAGGCCCGCAACAACCAGACGGTTATATTCCGGGTGAAGGCCAATGCCTGCCAGGCCAGCTTCCACTGGGCGTATGGCTATTTTGCCGCCAAGATGATCCCCGGTTCCATCAAGGTGGATGCTTGTGGCGATGGCGATATTGAACTGTCTGTACCATACGGTTTCCAGCCTACTTCTTACCATTGGTATGCCGGCGCCGACTCGGCCAGCGCCTCTTTCAAGAGCAACTATGACGGTCTGCGCAAGCTGACCTTGAGCCGTACCGACGGCACCCGCATCTATCCCTACTATCGTTGCGAGATGCTCTCCATGACGGGCGTTCCTTTCAAATACGAGGCCAATATCAAGTTCTATGACCTGACCCCTGACTTCAACTATGACCAGATCTTTGAAAATTGTGCCTATAAGGTAGCCTTCACCGACAACAGCACGATCCGTTTGCGTGCTCCGGCCGCTGTGGCGGGTGGAAGTGAGGATACTATCTATCAGCCGACCCAGCTTATCCAGTGGTACAACCTCAACCAAAATGCCGCTGGAGGCTACGACACGGTGATGTTTGCCGAGAATACGACAAGTCCGCAGTTTACCTATGCAACGCCCGGTGAACATTTGGTGCATGTCATCATCTGGGATCAGGATCATACCTGCTCTGAAGATACTACCATTGCCATCATGCTGGAAGAGTTGCATGAGGCTACGGGTACTGATACCATCTTCACCTGCGAGGAGAACTTGCCCGTCATCTATGACCAGGCGAATTTCGGAGAACTCTACACCTGGCACGAGTCGGGCACCCGTACGGTCATCTACCAAGGTGGCGCTTGGAACGGCTGCGACAGCTTGGTGACGGTCAACTTGACAGTCCAGAAACCTACGGTGGAGATTGCGATGAGCGCCGACTACTGCGACAACTTCTCCACCAACCTGTCGGTGGTTTCCAACGTGGATGTGGTTACCTACGAGTGGAACACGGGTGACAACACCCCGATGATCGAGGTGACGGAGCCCGGCGACTATGCCCTGACCATTACGGACGAGGGTGGCTGTAAGGCCGAAGCTTCGGTGACCATCCCCGCCTGTACCCCGTTTGTGAACCTTCCCACCGCCATCACCCCGTCCGACTACAACGGCTTGAATGATGTGCTCACCCTCCCGCAGAAGAACCTGATCCAGTCGATTGAGCTGACCATCTTCAACCGTAACGGCGAGATGGTGTACTACACCACCAACAAGGATTTCGAGTGGGACGGTCGTGTCAATGGAAAACTGTACGTCAACAGCGTGTACAACTACCTTCTGAAGGTCGTGGACTACAACGGCTACGCTACCATGTTCAAGGGCTCTATCACCGTGTTGTAAAAAGTTTTCAGTTATCAGTTAACAGTTACAGAGGTGGAGTCGCGAGGCATCGTGTCTCCACCTCTTGCTGTATGTTTGATTTTTTTTGTACCTTTGCAGCCGTTTATTAAAATATGCTGACGATATGAAACGGATCCTTATCTGTGTGTGCGCCCTTCTTGTCGTGATGACGGCTTGTCATCGGAAAGACAAGCAGGGGACGGTTGACACCTCGACCTCCAAGGAGGAGGTTGCCAAGCCTGCCTTTGACTGTGACTCTGCCTTTGCTTTCGTGAAGGCGCAGACCGACTTCGGGCCTCGTGTGCTCGGCAGTGATGCGCACCGCCAGTGCC